>CABSMN010000021.1 GCA_902478765.1 uncultured Collinsella sp. | reverse complement strand
GGAGATGTGTATAAGAGACAGGCGCCAGCTCCCCTGCCACCGTCAGCACACGGGCGATATGCTCGTAGACGTTAAACGCATGATAGACACTTCGCTGATCAAACCCGCGACCCGCTGCCAACTCGGGCACGGCGGCGCAGATGAGCTCGGGGTAGCGCAGCATCGCGTCTCCCCCATGACCGGTCGAAAGAATGCCCTCGAGCTCAATACCCAAACGCTCGCGCGCCACGGCATCGAGAAGCGGCGCGCACTCGGCAAGCGCACGCTTAGTCTCGGGCTCAATCATAAAGTCCAGGCGGCAGGCAAAGCGCACCGCACGCAGCATGCGCAGGGCGTCCTCATTAAAGCGACGCCTGGGATCGCCGACAGCGCAAATCAGCTTGCGCTCCAAGTCACCCTGGCCGTCGTAGCGGTCGACAAGCCCGCGTTCGGGATGCCAGGCCATGGCGTTGACAGTAAAGTCGCGACGCGCCAGATCGTCCTCGAGCGAGGCGGCACGCTCGACACTCTGAGGATGGCGCCCATCGGTATAGAAGCCATCAAGACGGTACGTGGTGACCTCGATACGCTCGCCATCGGAAATAGCCGTGATTCCGCCAAATTTAATGCCCGACTCCACGACCGCGATGCCGGCGGTCTCGAGCGCCGCTTTGGACTCCTGCCACAGGCCGCTACAGCACATATCAACATCGTGGCTGGGGCGCCCCATCAGGGCGTCGCGCACCCAACCGCCTACGTACCAAGCCTCAAGACCAGCCGCCTCAAGCGCGCGCAGGACGCGCAGGGACGCATCGGACGGTTGAGTACCGTTGAGCGAAACATTGCACATGCCTATGGCCTCCTGCGACTATCAAATTGGCTATCGATTGCGTCTGCAAGAAGTCTAGCAAGAAACAGCCTCCACTGCACACGCAAGTCCGATAAACAAAAACGCATCCGTCCTAGTCTAAGACGGATGCGAAATAATCAAACTATTCAGACAAGGTGCCGGAACTAGCAGACCTGGCGAACCGCGATGTGCTTCTTATATTCGTCCACCTTGGCAAAATCACCCAGACCGGGGCACTCGACCACGTTGGCGCCAGTGGCCATCGAAAGGCGCAGGGCGTCCTCGACGCGCTCGGGGGCGTCGTGCCACACGGACAGGAAGGCAGCGAGCGAGGAATCGCCGGCGCACACAGTCGACAGCAGCTTGACGTCGAAGGTGCGGTTGGCAAACCAGATATGCTCGCCGTTGGAGAAGTACGCACCGGCGCCACCAAGGGTCAGCAGCACGTTCTTGGCTCCCTTGGCGTGCAGCTCGGCCATAGCGCCCTTGACGGACTCGTCGCCACCACCGCTCACCTTGATGCCAAAGATGTCAAGCAGCTCGTCGTCATTGGGCTTGATCAGCAGTGGCTCCAGAGCAATGAGGTCTGCCAGCTGATGGCTCGAGATATCGAGCACGAACTCGGCGCCCTTTGCCTTCACGCGACGCAGGACCTCGGCCAAGAAGCCCTCGGAAGTGTTGGGAGGCAGCGAGCCGCTGATGACCAGGCAGGTCATGTCATCGAGCGAATCGATAAGTTCAAACATCTCCTGCTCGTTGGCCTCATTGATGGCGGCACCGGCATTGACCATGTTGTACTCGGTGTCGGGACCGGCGTTGAGGAACACATTGACGCGCGTAATACCGTCGGTCCACACGGGCTTGACGGGCACGCCCAGGGCCTCGGCGCCCTTAACGATAAACTCACCCGAGAAGCCGGCGAAGAAACCCAGGATCGTGGTGTCGACACCATAGTGGTCAAGCGTAAACGAGACGTTGAGGCCCTTGCCGTTGGGCGTGTAGACGGCATTGCGGGTACGCGTGACGGTGTTGGCAGCAAGACCGTCGCAGGCGATGTTGTAGTCAATGGCGGGATTTGCAGTGAGCGTGTATATCATGAATGTTCCTTTCACGAAGCAACGTGTTAATGAAAGTATATTCCACGCATCGGTAAAAGGCTAGGACAACTCGGTGAACGGTGTGGAAGCGATGAAGTACGGCAGGACATCTCTCCCCTATGACGGAACAAAAAGGCGCCCTGGCCGAAACCGGGGCGCCGCATGCGCACGAATATGTCGCGTTTCGATTACTGACGAGCGAGCTTGCGGACGGCAACGCGCTTGCTGTACTCGTCAACGTGACCAAAGTCGCCAATGCCGACGGACTCGGCAACGTTGGCGCCGGTGGCCATAGCGAGCTTCATGGCCTCCTCGACGTTGTCGCGATCCCTGTACCACTTGTGCAGGAACGCAGCGAGGGTGCAGTCGCCGGCGCAGACGGAAGAGACCAGCTTGATGTTGAACTCACGCTTGGCGTACCAGATGTCCTCGCCGTTGGAGAAGTAAGCGTCGCCGCGGCTACCACGGGTGAGCAGCACGTTCTGAACGCCAGCGTCGTGAGCCATCTTCATGGCAACGCGAACCTCGTCGTCGGTGTCGACCGGCACGCCGAAGATGGCCTTCATCTCGTGATGGTTCGGCTTGATGAGCAGCGGCTTCTTGTGAGCGAGCTCCTTGAGCTTGTCGGAGGACAGGTCCAGGACGACGTCGGCACCACGAGCCTGAGCGTGCTCCATGACCTTAGCCAGGAAGTCAGGCGTAGCTTTGGGAGGCACGGAGCCGGAGACGATCAGGCACTCAAGATCGCCCGCGGTATCCAGGATGTTGTAGAGCTCCTCCTGGTGCTGCGGCGTGATCGGAGCACCCGGGTTCAGGATGCCGTACTCGTGCTGGCCATCGTTGACGTAGGTGTTGATGCGCGTGATACCGTCGGTCCAGACCGGGCGGCACAGGCAGCCCAGGTTCATGACCTCCTCGACGATGAACTTGCCCGTGAAGCCAGCGAAGAAGCCGAGCGCGACGGTGTCGACGCCCATTTTCTTAAAGGCGAAGGACACGTCGAGGCCCTTGCCGTTAGCCGTGTAGCTGGCCGAGCCGGTGCGGACGTTCTCGTCGGGCTCGAGCGGAGAGCTCGAAACCGTCATGTCGACAGCCGGGTTAGCGGTTAGCGTGTAGAACATTTACAGTACCCCCTGTATATGTGAGGGCCGCGTGGCCGGCCCATTCCAACCACGCGGTTACCTCTGATACCAAATTAGCGAGCTGCGGACTCGAGCAGTGCCTTGACCTCGGCGGCGGTGTTGCAGGCGAGTGCCTTCTCGGCGAGCTCGTCGCACTCGGCCTTGGTCCACTGGCTGATGGTCTTGCGGGCGCGCAGGATCGACGGAGCGCTCATCGAGAACTCCTCCAGGCCCCAGCTGATCAGCAGCGGCTCGAGCAGCGGATCGGCAGCGGCCTCGCCGCACATACCGACCATGATGCCGGCCTTCACGCCGCTCTCGATGATGTTCTTGAGCGAGCGGAGCACGGCGGGATAGTAAACCTGGTACAGGTTGGAGATGGTGTCGTTACCACGGTCGGCGCACATGGTGTAGCCGATCAGGTCGTTGGTGCCGATGGAGAAGAAGTCGGCAACCTCGGCAAGACGGTCAGCGAGCAGCGAAGCGGCGGGCGTCTCGACCATGATGCCGACCTCGATGTTCTCGTTGAACTTGCGACCCTCTTCGGTAAGCTCGGCCTTGCACTGCTCGACGAGCTCCTTGACAGCCAAGACCTCCTCGACGCAGGTGACGAGCGGGATCATGATCTTGACGTCACCGAAGGCGCTAGCGCGCAGCAGAGCGCGGAGCTGGACCTTGTACTGGTCGGGATTGGCCAGGCAGTAACGCACGGCGCGGAAGCCCATGAAGGGGTTGTCTTCCTTGACCATATGCAGATACGGAATCTCCTTGTCGCCACCCACATCGAGCGTGCGGATGATGACCGGAGCGCCCTTGAGCGCGCTGGCGACCTTGCGGTAGGCGTTGAACTGCTCCTCCTCGGAAGGAAGCTCGGCAGAGTCCATGAACAGGAACTCGGAGCGGAACAGACCGATGGCCTCGGCGTCGTGATCGAGCGCGTTGGGCACGTCATCGGGGTTACCGATGTTGCAGGCGATGATCTTCTTGATGCCATCGGCAGTCACGGACGGCTTGCCACGGAAGGCCTCGAGGGCTGCCTTCTCGGCAGCAAAGGCCTCAGCCTTGGCGGTATAGGCGGCGAGCGTCTCCTCGTCGGGATCGGCCTCGACAACACCCTTGCCACCGTCGACGACAACGGTCATACCGTTGCGAAGCGCGGTGCAGCTGTTAGAGACCGAAAGGACGGCCGGGATCTCGAGGGCACGCGCGATGATCGCGGAGTGCGACGTGCGGCCACCGGTCTCGGTGACGATACCGGCAACGTGGGCCTTATCGATCGTGGCGGTCATGGACGGCGTAAGGTCGTGCACGACAACGACGGTGTTCTCGGGCAGGACGGAAAGGTCGACGACCTCCTTGCCCAGCAGCTCGGCCAGAATACCGGTGCGGATGTCGGCGATGTCGGCCGCGCGCAGACGGAACATCTCGTCGTCCATGGACAGAAACATGTTCTCGAACATGGTCGAGGTGTCCATGAGCGCCTGCTCGGCGCAGGTGCCGCCGTCAATAGCGGCGTTAATGGCGTCGGTCATGCCCGGATCCTGAGCCAGGACAATGTGTCCGCTCATGATCTCGGCCTCGGCCTCGCCCACCGTCTCCTTCATGTGGTCGGCCTGAGCCTGAGTCTTCTCGCAGAAGACCGAAAGAGCAGCCTGATAGCGCTCTTTCTCTGCTGCCGAATCAGCGACCTCGTGCGGTTCAAACGTCAAGTCGGGATCGACGGCGACCATGACGGTGCCGATACCGATGCCCTCGGATGCGTTGACTCCCTGATACATTCCCATTCCTCTCTCCGTGTCATGTGATAAAGCGTTTTGCCATATCCATGACAAAAGAGCGCAGCTACCTTGAACAGGTCACTGCGCCCCCAAGTATGAACTTAATTGTTCAACATGCGACCCGTTTGAGTTCTACTCGCCAAGACCGCTCTTGATGAGCTCGATGGCAGCAGCCAGAGCCTCGGCCTCGTCGGCGCCGTCGCACTTGACCTCGACCTCGGTACCGCAAGGGATACCAGCAGCCATGAGGGCCATCGGGGACTTGCCGTTGACCTCCTTCTCGGGGGTGACGACCGTCACGTCACAGGCGTACTTGCCCATGGTGGAGGCGAACAGACCAGCCGGACGCATGTGCAGACCCTGAGGATTAACGAGGGTAGCCTTCTCAGAAACCATAATTGACTCCTTTTTGTGTTTAACCCCTGTCATGCATGTGGCAGGAGTCAGATTCACGACGTTGTTTATATTAACTCACATCAAACGGTTTTTCATTATGTTTCAGACGAATTATTGGACAGATGTGTTTGTCGTCCGCTTGCTCGCCCACAGGGGCCCGTGCGCGGCCTGTGAGATTTCCTGCTCTACAGTCCTGCTCGCACGAAGAGCACATTAAGTGCTCTTCGGCTCGTGCGGAACTCGCGATAAATCTCACAGGCCGCGCGCGGGCCCCTGTGGGCGAGCAAGCTGCGGAAACTCAGTCGGTCCAGAGTAATGTCGGCTGAAAGAAATTCTAGCTGATGGGATCAACCAGTGCGTTCTCTGTTATCGAAAAAGGCGGAGGCCCTGGAGAGGGACTCCGCCTTATATACAGGTGGCGATGGTATTCGCGTGTTGCGGGATTAGACCAGGCGGGCGTTGATCGTCTTGGCGATCTCGGCGGCGTCGGTGGAACCCTTGACGGTGGCACGGAAGTCCTCGTCCATAAGCGCCTCGGCGACCTTGGACAGGATCTTGAGGTGCGTGGTTCCAGCCTGAGCGCCCGGGATGAGCAGGGCGATGGCAACGTTGACGGGAGCGCCGTCCATGGTGTCCCAACCGGTCACGCCAGAGTCGTCCTTGACGACGATGACAGCGGCCTCGGTGATGGCGTCGGACTTGGCATGCGGAATGGCGAAGCCCTCCATCATGCCCGTGGTGCCCTCGGCCTCGCGGGCCAGGAAGGCGTTCATCACGGCGTCGGCATCGCCGGCGATACCGGCCTTAACGGCCTGGTTGGAGACAAAGCTCAGAGCCTCGTCACGAGAAGCGAAGTCCTCGGCGACAAAGACGTTCTCGACCTTCACGAAGTCAGCAGCCTCGGCCTTGGGGGCCTCGACGGCAGCGGCCTTGGGGGCCCCAACCGGCTTGGTTGCAGGAGCGGCCTTCTGGTTCTTCTCAAAGTCGTACTTCTTAAAGGCCACGAACAGGATGCCACCGACCACAGCGCCGATGAGGATCGCGAGGACCCACTGCGGGCCGTTCTCGACAACGGGCAGGACCAGGAAGCCGCCGTGAGGCGCCGGATCGTGAACGTTGAAGAAGATGGTCAAGATGGAAGCGATGGAAGAACCGAGCATCATGATGGGCATGACGGGCCAGATGTTCTTGGTCATGAACGGAATGGCGCCCTCGGTGATGTGGGTGCAACCAAGGATGAGGTTGACGATACCGGCGTCATGATCCTCCTGGCTGAAGTACTTCTTGCCGACAACGACGGCGAAGGTGGTGATCAGCGGCGGAACGATGCAAGCGGCGGAGACGGCAGCCATGAAGTTGGTGCCGAAGTTGTAGGTCTCGGTGCCGACGCCAGCTTCGAGAGCGGTACCGAGCAGGAAGGTGCCAGTAGCGTAAGCAGCCTTGTTGACCGGGCCGCCCATATCAAAGGCGCACATGCAGCCGATGGCCAGGCCAAGGATCACCGGACCGGAGTTACCGAGGCTCTGCAGGAAATCCATCATGCCCTGGTTAATGGCAGCCATGGGGCCGGAAATACCGAGCATGACCAGGCCGACGATGGCGGTAGAGCAAAGCGGATACAGGAAGATTGCCTTCAGGCCATTAAGGCTCGCGGGAATTTTAGAGAAAGCCTTCTCGAGCAGCAGGATGACATAACCAGCGAGGAAGCCGCCGACGATGCCGCCCAGGAAGCCGAAGCCCACACCCGAGCCTCCAGCGTCGATCATGCCGGTATCGGCGTTGATGGGAAGACCCTGGATGGCAATCATACCGGCAACAAAGCCGGGGACGAGCGCCGGGCGCTTGCCGATAGACTCGGCGATGTAGGCGGAGAGCACCGGAACCATGAGATTCATGGCGATACCGCCGATAATCTTGAGCATCGCGGCAAAGCTGTTGTAGTCGGCAGCCGTCGAATCAAAGGACGTGATGCCCCACAGGAACGAAATGGCGGTCAGAACACCACCGGCAACGACGAAGACCAGCATGTGGCTGACGCCGTTCATGAGGTGCTTGTAGATGACGTGACCGATGGACTCCTTCTCCTCGACCTCGTCCTCGACATCGGCGGCAGCGGCAACCGTGTCGTCGCCCTTGGCGGCGAGCGCGCGGTCGATCAGCTTTCCGGCGGCCTCGACGGACAGGGCCTTGGAAACACCGACGGAAACCATGGGCTTGCCGGCGAAACGCTCAGCCTGGACATCCTTATCGGCTGCGACGACGACGGCCTTGGCACCAGCGATCTCACTCTTGGTGAGCTCGTTCTCGACACCGACCTGGCCATGTGTCTCGACCTTAATGGTCAGACCACGCTCGGCAGCTGCCTTCTCCAGCGCCTCCTTCGCCATGAAGGTGTGCGCAATGCCGGTCGGGCAACCGGTCGCGGCGATGATGTCAAACTTAGCCATGTGTCCCTCCTTCTTGAGTACAGCGCCCGCGGGCGCTCCCCTACACGCGCTTCGATGCGCGTTTTTCCACAACTGAAAGATACCAACCTACCGTCCGCGTGAGAAGAGCTAAGGTGCAAATCTCCGGTGAAAGGTTCTTTCATAACCGTAAACGGTAAGTGAAAGTTTACCATCAACACTTGAAACGGCAAGGTGTATCTTGTAATTGAAAATGCCCGTATACTATGGCATTGCGAATCAAATTAGATTTTCATGCCAACCAGGAGCCATCCATGACCGATAGTAGCAAGAGCGCACTTTCCCTCATTAGCACCCATCAGGGATACAGCGAGTCCGAGCAGCGCATTGTCGACTATATATTGGAGCACCAGTCCGAGGCGCCACGCCTCACGGCCGCTCAGCTCTCGCGCGCCGCCGCCACGTCCGAGGCGACCGTTTCGCGCTTCTGCCGCAAGCTTGGCTTTGGTAGCTTCCGCAGCTTTCAGTTTTCGTTGGCGAGGGATTTGGAAAGCCAGCGTAACGAGGGCCTGACTGACGAGGTCTCACTCGACAATATGGAGCAGAGCCTCAAGAACATCCTGGCTGCCAAGGTGAGCGAGCTTAATGCGACCATCGACGGCATTGATCACGACACGTTGGCCGCAGTTGTACACGCGCTTAAGAATGCCGGCGTTATTGAGTTCGCCGCCGTGGGCAATACAAACGCGGTCGCGCTCGACGCGACATTTAAGTTTTCGCAGCTGGGCCTGCGCTGCATGACGAGTACCATTAGCGAGACATCAATCGGCTTTGCGCTCACGTTGCGCCCGGGTGACGTCATCGTGCTAATCTCAAACTCCGGCAAATCGCGCCGACTGAATCGCATGGCAAAAGCGGCTCGCGACTGCGGCGCAACCGTGGTCGTCATCAGCAGCGACAGCAAGTCTCCACTCGCGCGCCTGGCAGACTACACTTTTAATACCGTCAACCACGAAGCACTACTGACAACGGGCGACTTCGCGTTCTCCAAGATGAGCGCCACGATGATCATCGAGGTCATCTACAACTTCCTGCTGCCCGAAATCGAAGACGCCCGCGAGCATATCAGCTACTACGAAGAGCTCATCCAGCCGGATAAAGTCGTTGAGTAAAACGCGTAGTGGGACAAAAATTTCAGTCGATTTTGTCCCACCAACACCGCTGATACGACCTAACCTCGAGCTTCTTCAAGCATCTGCTTGGCATGCGCCAAGCTCGCCTCCGATTGATCGCCGCTCAACATGCGGGCGATCTCGGCGGTACGCGCTTCGCCGGTTACCTCGTCCAAATGCGTCTGGGGAACATCGCCCGGTTCCTTACTGACAACATAATGTTTGTCGGCCATGACCGCAACCTGCGCAAGGTGCGTTACGACGATGACCTGATGCGTAGCGGCAAGATCGGCCAGCACACCAGCAAGAGCACGAGCCGTAGAGCCGCCGACACCGGCATCGACCTCGTCGAATACCAGAGTGTCGACGCCGTCCGCATTGCCGAGGACAACCTTGCTTGCCAGCATGACGCGGCTGAGCTCGCCGCCCGACGCAATGCGGCGCAGGGGGCGCGGCGTCAAACCGTCACCGCTGCGGTATAGCAGCTCGTAGCTCGAAGGACCAACCGGCGTCCACTCAGCACGGGGAAGATCACGTGACTCCCAGACGAGCTCGGCGCCGCCCATCTCCAGGCGAGCCATCTGGCGGCCCACCTCGTGGCAGAAGCGCGGGGCCGCCGTATTACGGGCGCGCTTAAGTGCCTTAGCAGCGGCAAACAACTCGTGCTCGGCGCTCCCGAGTGCCTCACGCGCCTTTCTGATCTGTTCATCGCCATCATCGACCAGGGACAGCAGCTCTTGCGAGCGATCGCGCATGGCAAAAACATCGTCCATGGTGGGACCCCACTGACGCAACAGGCCCTTGAGGTCGGAATACCGCTCACGCATGCGAGCGAGCTCGCGCGGGTCGAAGGCGACGCCATCGCGATAGGCACGAAGCTCGTTCGCGCAATCCTCAAGGGAAATACAGGCATCCGAAAGCGCATCGGCAATATCGCCCAGTTTGCGATCGACGGTAGCCATGCGGGAAAGCTCTGCCACGGCGCTGTTCACGGCATCGAGCGCTCCCCCTTCGGCGGCAAGCGATCCATGGGCATCGTTAGCCGTGGCAACCAGTACCTCGGCATGTTCGGAGCGCGGCAGCAGTTCCTCGAGTTCCTCATACTCGCCCGGTTTGGGGTCGACCTCGCCGATGCGCTCGAGCGCAAAGCGCGCTTCCTCGACGCGGCTCCCCTGCGCACGCGAGGTCTCTTCGACACGTCGAACCTCCTTAGCGGCAGCTCGCGAAGTCTTAAAGCAGGCGCGGTAGCGCTCGAGCGCCTCGAGTGCAGGGCGCCCTGCCCAGGCATCGACCATCGCAACATGATGCGCCGGATCGAGCAAGCGCTGGTGCTCGTGTTGGCCGCACAGATCCATCATCACGCCAACGCGCTCCGAAAGCTCGCGCACACTGGCGATGCGGCCGTCAATCTTCACGCGGCTGCGGCCCTCGGCAGAAAGACTGCGCTGCACGGTGAAGCCCTCCGTGTCGTGCGGGCCGTCAAACAGGCGCGCCTCGACGCTCGCCAGCGCCTCGCCCTCGCGCACCAGACGAATCCGCGCGCTCACC
>CABSMN010000020.1 GCA_902478765.1 uncultured Collinsella sp. | reverse complement strand
GATGGGCCTCTTCGATACGTTCTTCTCCAGCGTCACCGGCGGCAGTCGAGAGCCTCAAAAACCATCAAACGTCGAGCTCGAGCTGCGCCGCAGGCTTACCGTACTCGCAAGCGACGAGGCCACTCAAGACACTCCCCTGCGCTATTTCCTGCACTGGACGGGGCAAGTCCAAGGCGTTGGTTTTCGCTTTACCAACACCAACCTCGCGCAGGCACGCTCCCTCACCGGCTGGGTGCGTAACATGGAAGACGGCTCAGTCGAGATGGAGATACAGGGAGCTCCGGCAAACGTCCTATCTCATCTCGAGGCGCTTCATGCCTCCTACGAGCGCATGGGAACGCGTTTTCGCCTCGTAGACGCCCAGGCCCGAGCCCCACTTGCCAATGAGGACGGTTTCAGTCCTCATTATTAGTATTGTGTGCTAAATACGGTATCATTTACCTACGACCGTTAATAGAAAAGAGGCGAGGCGCATGGCGGTGCAAAGAAGGAATACCAGGCAGCGAAAGCTGGTTCTTGACGCCGTGCGCCAAAGCTATAACCATCCCACCGCCGACGAAATCTACAACGTCGTGCGCGCGCAGGATGGCAAAATCAGCCGCGGTACGGTCTACCGCAATCTCAATCTCTTGGCCGACGCCGGCGAAATCCTCTCCATCAAGACGCCGGGCGGCAGCCGCTTCGATCGCACGATCGAGCCGCATGCGCATATCATCTGCACCTCGTGCAGCCGCGTCATCGACGTACCGCTCCCCTTCGATGCCCAGCTCGACGCCAAGGCGTCCGAGCAAATCGGCTGGCACGTCACGTCGCACAACACCATCTTCGAGGGTCTCTGCCCCGACTGCCGGTAGATGTTGGGAACATGCCTTAAAATCCATCTTTCCGCACTCTGCAGCAAAAAGTAGATTTCTAGGTATGTCCCGAAAACTTACTCGGCGAGCAGACGACGCAGCTCTTCTTCGACCGTGCGCACGTAACGGACGCGGTCATTGATGCCACGCATAGAGGGATTGCAGCTCTCCATTAGATAAGGATGGCCCACTACGTTGAGCATGTCGCGGTCGTTTTCGTTATCGCCAAACGCCATCATCTCATCGGGCGAAATACCCAGGGCGCGACCGTAATCGGCAAGCGCGGAGCCCTTGCCCGAACCGAAACCGATAAAGTCCGTCCATTCGGTTCCCGACGTCATCACGTCAACACGGTCGCTAAAGAGGCGCTCGAAATACTCCAGGGCCGCCGGCTGATCTACCTCGGGCGTCTGGAAGGCAATCTTAATGACGTCCTCGTCGATGTCCTCGGGGCGGTCGACCACCGCCACATCGCAGTGGACCTCATAGCGCAAATGATCGACGAATGCATCGTTGCCGCTCATGGTGTAGAGGTGTCCCTCACATGAAAGGGTCACGTCGGCATGGGGATACGCAACCACGGCATTCGCGATATCCATAGCAAGGCTACGCTCCATGGAACGCTTGACAACGGCACGCCCCTCGCTCATCACCAGGGCTCCGTTTTCGCATACATAGGCGAGCTCATCGGCCACCGGGGCAAACAGGTAGCGCAAGCTCGCATATTGACGGCCGCTCGCCGGCATAAACACGATACCGCGACGATGCAGCTCATCGATGAGCTCAAAGGCCTCGGAACGCGGCTCGCGCTCCCCCGGATGCAGCAACGTGCCGTCCAAATCGCATGCAATCAGCTTGATTCCCTCAAGACCCATATGCTTCCCCAAAGCCTCCTATCAACAGCAAGACGGACCTTGATTGGTCGCCCCTCAAAGCCCGCCTTGCGTATATACGCGCTTAGCCGCGCGTCTTTTTTACGATGGTAAAGTCGGGAGCCATGCTCACAACGGCATCCGCCGCACTCGACGCAAAGCGCCGGTCCGAATCGAGTTCACGGGTAACCGTCGAGAGCCGAACGCCCTCGACGCCCCGGAGCATGCGGCCCAAAACAGGTTGCACCGGCGTATACATGCGCACGGTATGCTCGTCCGAATCGCCTCGAAAAAGCGGCGCATGCATATTGCCGATCTCCCAGCACGCATGCGCGAGCGCAATCGGGTCCATGCGGTCAACTTCGACCAAATATACCTCGGCGCTGCGCAGGCGCACGACAACCGCCACGGGCACCACGCCCGAACGGTCGACGGCGAGCACGTCGCCGTCGACAAAACGACTGCCGTCGGCAGTATCCAGCCGAACATCGACCGTGCGCCCCAGCTCCGTCACGCCCACAAACGCGTATACATCAGCCTGGTCCCAATCGAGCAGTAGCTCATCGACCTCAAAGACACCGCCCAGCTCCCGGCGAAGCAAAAGCTCATAGGACGGGTCGTTGAGATTTCCGAGGCACGCTGTCGAAACCAGATTCGCAGGCATAGCCTAGTCCTCGACCTCGACGAGCTCGATATCAAAGTTGAGGTCCTTGCCGGCAAGCTCGTGGTTGGCATCGAGCGTCACGGCTTCGGGCGTCACGTCAATGACGACGGCAGGGACGGGCATGCCGCTCGGCGTGGACAGGAAGAGCTTCATGCCCTTCTCGATCTGCTCGATGTTGGGAACCTGCTCGGCCGGGAAGGTCAGAACCATCTCGGGATTGTGCTCGCCGTAGGCATCGGCAGCAGGAATGTGCACGGTCTTCTTCTCGCCCACCTGCATATCGACAACAGCGGCGTCGAAGCCCTTGATCATCTGACCGGCGCCGCAGGTGAACTCCAGCGGCTCGCCGCGATCGTAGGAGCTATCGAACTGCGTGCCGTCGTCGAGCGTGCCGCGATAATGGGTCTTGACCTTCTTGCCCTGGTTGGACATGGTAACCTCCGTGATAAGGGCGGCACACAACGCGGGCCGCCGTGAACATATGGCGCTAACTATACCCTAGTCATACAATTCAATGACAGTTTGCAAAGAAACGCTGCAACCGGAGGAACCATGGCATATCCCGTATTTGACCTACACTGCGACACCGCCGACCGCATCGGCTGGGCCACGCTCGATCTCGACCTGCGCTTTACCGCCGGCACCGACGGTTATTTCCCCGGCGACGAAACGCATCCGCAAGATTTCGACCTCATCGAGGGTAACGCCTGTGCCATCTCGCTCGCAAAGATCGGCAACACGCCGTGGGCACAGTGCTTCGCCACGTTTGTCCCCGACGAGATTCCCACCGCCCACGCCGCGCGCTTCCAGGCGCAGATCATGGCGCATATGAGCGGCCAGGCAATGCTCAACCACGACCGTATGGTCAACGTGCGCAGCGCCGCAGACATTCGCCCCGCGCTCAAGGACGGCAAGGTCGCCTGCATCCACACCATCGAAAACGCCACGTTCTTTGCCGAGGACCCCGCGCTGATCGAAGTGCTCAAGAGCTTGGGCGTGCTTATGTCGTCACTCAGCTGGAATGCGCAGGGGCCGCTCGCGAGCGGCCACGACACCCACGCCGGCCTCACCGGCGCCGGCATCGAGGCACTTACGCAGATGGAGCACGCCGGCATGGTACTCGACGTCTCCCACCTCAACGATGAGTGCTTTGACGAGGTTCTCGCCCACGCCACGCGTCCCTTCGTCGCCAGCCACTCCAACTCCCGTGCGGTTTGCGGCGTCAAACGCAACCTTACCGACGACCAGTTCCGCACCATTCGCGACATGGGCGGTATCGTCGGCCTCAACTACTGCAGCGAGTTCCTTTCCAACGACGCAACCGACAAGACCGCCGCAGACGTCACCTTCGACCAGCTAGCGGCACATATCGAGCACTGGCTCGACCTGGGCGGCGAGGACGTCATCGCGCTCGGCGGCGACTGGGACGGTGCCACGGTGCCCGCCTTCCTCTCCGATGCCAGCAAGATGCCCGAGTTCCAGAACATGCTCTCCAAGCACTTTGGCAAGACCGTGATGCAGAAGCTCTGCAGCGATAATGCCCTTGCCTTCTTCGAGCGTTATTAATTTCACATCCCCTGAGCGGGCCGGCATGCCGAACGGTCGACATGCGGCCCGTCCCCAATCTGAAGGACCGCTTTTGACGCAGCAATTTACGATTACCGTATCCCGACCGGATGGCACATCCATCCCCGTCGTCGTTACCAAAAAGTGCGTCAAGAACTTCAACCTACGCGTCACATCGAGCGGCGAGGTCCACGCCAGCGCACCGCTCGGCGCCAGCCGCGAGCATATCGAAGCGTTTGTGAAGCGCAACAGCGCCTGGATTATCAGCCGACTTGCCCAGCGCGAGCAACGTCAGACGACGGCACAGGAGTCGCTCAGCCCCTCGTCCATCATTGCACTTTGGGGCAAGCCCATCACGGTACAGGATGCACTCGACCACAACTTTGATCCCCCCGCACCGCGGCCCAAACAAGCCACGTTCGCAAGCTTTATGGGTACCGACGAGCCAGACGAACGTCCGCAGGCCAAGTGGAACGCGCCCCTCGACGGCTTAACGCCCAGTGAGATCCAAGCCCATATTGACCAGCTCTATACGTCCGAAGTCACATCGGCGCTGCGGGATATGGTGCACGCATACGAAATCGCAATGGGTGTCGCCGTTTCCCGCGTTTCCGTGCGCAGCATGAAAACGCGCTGGGGATCATGCACGCCCAAAACCGGCGCCATTCGCATCGCACGAGAACTTGCCGCCTACCCCGTCGAGTGCCTTGACATGGTTGTCGCCCACGAGCTCGTCCACCTGCTCGAGCCGAGCCACAATCATCGGTTTCACGCGCTGCTCGACACGTACTGCCCCAACAACAGGGCTCTGTCGCAGCGGCTCAAAAAACCGCCCGCCAACGAGCTCTAGAGTCGGTTAGCGCACGCGCTCGATCTCGACACCGCAGCTTGCCAGGGGAAGACCGACGGGCGCCCACGGCTTATCGAGCTTTATGCGCACACCAAGCAGCAAGGGATAACGACGTAGCAGCATCTGGGCCACACCCTCGGCTGCAGCCTCGATGAGCTTAAACGTATGCTCGCGCAGATAGCCATCGACATCGTGGCATACCGAGCCGTAGTCAATCGAGGCGTCCAGGTTATCGTGCTCCCCCGCTGCACGCAGGTCGGCATAGAGCACCAGGGACACGATGAACTTCTGGCCCAGCGCGTTCTCTTCGGGATATACGCCGTGGTTAGCAAAAACCTCAAGACCTTCAACGGTGATGCGGTCGGCATGGCGCAGATCGTCATAGCTCACGTGGGGTACCGCCGTTGCGGTGGATATTTCGCCCCTTCCACGGCGGGCGAGCTCGGCACCTTCAGTCTTGGTTGCATTCTCGGGCAGTTTCTTATTGCTCATCGCGATCGTCTCCTTCGTTTAGAACCCCGACCGCGCAAACTAACTACACGCGAATCGACAGGTTCTTTTTATCATCGCTCCAGTTGCAAGCATTGCGCGCGGGGCATGCAAAGCAGGCGCGCGACGCTTTGTCGGCTGCATAGAGCAGACGCTCAAGCGGTTGGCTGTTCACACGCAGCTTTCGATGGCCCAGAATGGCCGTCTTAATGGCTGCGGCATCGGCCGGCTCAAACGCCACATCATCGGGCATGCCGCCGAGAATCGCATCAGCGACGCGTTCGCTTGCAACATCATGGGATATACCCGATTCATACTGTTCATCTTTGCCGATATCGTGAAGAAGTGCCGTGGCGTAGATGACCTCGCGGTCAAATTTGAGCTGTTCCTCAAGATTCTTGATCCACATAATGCGAGCGACATCGAGAAGATGATCAATACCGTGGCGGCAGAAGATGCGCCCCGATTCCAACTGTGCAATGTTACCCAGGTGCCGCCGGAACAGCCCGTTGGCGCAAATGTAATCAATGCGAGGCATGGCACCAAAGGGAGCCAAGCCCGAAGCCATAAAGCCGCGACGCGACGTCCCCTCATCGGTCTTCGATGTAAAGTCGTTGACGACCCTCATGCTAACGGCCCAGCATCCTAAAGAACCGCTCCTCGAGCGCGGGATCAGTCTCAAAGACGCCGCGGCGAGCGAGCGTCACGGTCTTGGTGCCGGGCTTTTGCACGCCGCGCATGGTCATGCACATATGCTCAGCTTCCATGAGCACAATCGCTCCCTGGGGAGCGAGATACTCCATGAGGGCATCGGCAACTTGTGCGCACAACTGCTCCTGCAGCTGCAGACGACGGGCGTAGACCTCTACCGTGCGGGCAAGCTTAGAAAGCCCTGCGACACGGCCGTTGGGGATATAGCCAATGGCAGCCTTGCCGTAAAACGGCAGCAGATGATGCTCGCACAGCGAGTAAAACGTGATGTCGCGCTCGATAACCAAATCGTTCGAAGCGACGGCAAAGGTTTTGGACAGGTGCTCCTCGGCACTCTGGTCCATACCGCCGGCGATCTCACCATACATACGGGCAACGCGCGCCGGGGTCTCCAGCAGGCCCTCACGAGTTGGGTCCTCGCCTATGCCCTCAAGCAACAGCTTAATGGCGGCCTCGACTTTTTCCTGATCGACCATCTGGGCCTCACTTTTCCGATTTTGCGTTCGCGCTATGGTACCACGCCCTTTGGCATCGGCCACAAGCTACATAGTATGGGTCGAATAGACTGGATCGTCCCGCCAAAGCTCCACAGCGTCGCAAAGCGCAACGCCCTCGCGCACAGCACGGGCGCGCGTGGCGTTCATATCAATCACGCGCTGATTGCTCGAGCCCCTAAAACGCAATGAGATATCGTACAAATCCTGAACAAACGGGCCATCCACCAACATATCGAGGCAGGCAAGGATACGGTTCGTCACCTCGGTATGATGACGGCCACCCGGCATAAGCTCCTCGAGCACGTCGCCGGTAAAGCACCAAATGGTCTTGCCCGACCCCGCGGGATAGGCCGCACGCACGCGTTCGATAAAGTCAACAAGCCCCACCTGATTCTCGGGCTCCATAGGCTCGCCGCCCAGAATCGTCAGGCCATCAATAAAGGGATGGTCGAGACTCTCGATAATCTTGTCCTCGACGGCACGGTCGAACGGCTCACCCGCAGCAAAGTCCCACGCGACAGAGTTAAAGCAGTTCTTGCACCCACGACGGCACCCGCTCACAAACAGAGAAGTACGAACGCCTTCCCCATCAGCAATGTCGAAATACTTAATGTTCGCGTAATTCATAGGTAACTCTCCCGGGAGGCCGGGACATATCATCCCGTCCTCAAACATTCTCGGCCTGCGGCCTGCGAAACTGCGGGCGGGACGATATGTCCCGGCCTCATGCAAAGGGTAACTCAATGAACGAAGCGAACATCGAGTATAGGGTTCGAGATCTAATAAAAACTGGGTTGCGGCTCAACCGCCATCGCAAGTAAATCGCAGCTGCAGCTCGAATTATCTCCGCTAAGAACTTCGAGGAGTGAGCAGACCGCATGCCGCATCTCAGCTACGTCAACTTGGCTGAGCCGAGAGGGCCGCTTGGGCATTTGCTCGATATGAGTTCCGCACGCAAAGAAGGCCACTTAATGCGGCCTTCGTCTTGCGCAGGACTGTCCGAAATAGCGAGCAAATGCCCAAGCGGCCCTCCCGGCTCAGCCCCGGAGCGGTATTAGAGATGCAGCACGCGGTCGCGGATCTCCTCGGTTCGACCCTGGTTCCAGAATTGGGTACCGATGTAGCCGCACGTACGACGGGCGACGTTCATCTTCTCCTGATCGCGGTTGCCGCAGTTGGGGCACTCCCACACCAGCTTGCCGTCATCCTCGACAATCTTGATCTCACCGTCGTAGCCGCACACCTGGCAGTAGTCGCTCTTGGTGTTGAGCTCGGCGTACATGATGTTGTCGTAGATGTACTGCATCACGCGAATGACAGCCTTGAGGTTGTCCTGCATGTTGGGAACCTCGACGTAGGAGATGGCACCGCCCGGCGAAAGCTGCTGGAACATGCCCTCAAACTTGAGTTTGTCGAATGCGTCGATCTCCTCGGACACGTGGACGT
Source organism: uncultured Collinsella sp. (assembly GCA_902478765.1). GTDB lineage: Bacteria > Actinomycetota > Coriobacteriia > Coriobacteriales > Coriobacteriaceae > Collinsella. Next base: position 2,474 of record CABSMN010000020.1, on the reverse strand, counting down.
GGTAGCTGTTGGTGATGTAGCCCTTGTCCGTCACGCCCGGGATAATGCCAAAACGACGCTGCAGGCACTTGGCGAACTTGTAGGTCGTCGACTCAAGCGGGGTACCGTACAGCGAGAAGTCAATATCGCTTTCGGCCTTCCACTCCGCGCACTTGTCGTTCATGCGCTGCATGACGGCCATGGCAAAGGGCGTGCCCTCCTTCTCGGTGTGGCTGTGGCCCGTCATGTACTTGACGCACTCATACAGGCCGGCATAACCCAGACTAATGGTGGAGTAACCGCCCACGAGCAGCTTGTCGATCGTCTCGCCCTTCTTCAGGCGGGCGAGGGCACCGTACTGCCAAAGAATCGGTGCGGCATCCGAAAGCGTACCCATCAGACGCTCATGACGGCACAGCAGGGCGCGGTGGCACAGCTCAAGGCGCTCGTCGAAGATCTTCCAGAACTTATCCATGTCCTGATGCGAGCTCAGCGCGACATCGGGCAGGTTGATGGTCACAACGCCCTGGTTAAAGCGACCGTAGTACTTGGGCTTGTTTGGGTCATAGTTCAGCGCGTTGGCCACATTGTTAAATCCGTTACCGGAGCGGTCGGGCGTCAGGAAGCTGCGACAACCCATGCAGGTATAGCAGTCGCCGTTGCCCGCGGTCTCGCCCTTCGACAGCTTGAGCTCGCGCATCTTCTTCTCGGAGATGTAGTCGGGAACCATGCGCTTGGCGGTGCACTTGGCAGCCAGCTGGGTCAGGTAGAAGTACGGGGAATCCTCGTGAACGTTATCGTCCTCGAGTACATAGATAAGCTTGGGGAATGCCGGGGTAATCCAAACGCCGGCCTCGTTCTTAACGCCCTCGTAGCGCTGGCGAAGCGTCTCCTCCACGATCATGGCAAGGTCGTGCTTCTCCTGAGGCGTACGGGCCTCGTTAAGATACATAAAGACCGTCACGAACGGCGCCTGGCCGTTGGTGGTCATAAGGGTCACGACCTGATACTGAATCGTCTGAACGCCGCGACGGATCTCGTCACGCAGACGGTCCTCAACAACCTCGCGGACCTTTTCGGGAGATGCGGAAACGCCGAGCTCCTCGAGCTCGCGGGCGACCTCGCCGCGAATCTTTTGACGGCTCACCTCGACGAACGGGGCAAGATGGGTCAGCGAAATCGACTGGCCACCGTACTGGGAGGAAGCAACCTGGGCGATGATCTGCGTCGCGATGTTGCAGGCGGTCGAGAAGCTGTGCGGCTTCTCAATCAGCGTACCCGAGATAACAGTACCGTTCTGGAGCATATCCTCCAGGTTCACCAGGTCGCAGTTATGCATGTGCTGGGCAAAGTAGTCCGAATCATGGAAGTGAATCAGACCCTCATTGTGGGCATCCACAATCTCCTGGGGCAGCAACACACGCTGAGTCAGGTCCTTGGAGATCTCGCCGGCCATGTAGTCACGCTGAACGGAATTGACGGTCGGGTTCTTGTTGGAGTTCTCCTGCTTGACCTCTTCGTTGTTGCACTCAATCAGCGACAGAATCTTGTCGTCGGTCGTGTTCTTCTGGCGCTTCAGGCTCTGAACATAGCGATAGATGATGTAATGGCGAGCGACCTCGTAGCAGTCGAGACGCATAATCTCGTCCTCGACCAGATCCTGAATCTCCTCGACCGACACGGTGTGGCCCGCGTTCTCGCATGCCTCGGCGACGTTTTGTGCCGCGTAAACCACCTGGCGGTCGGTAAGACGAGAGCTCTCCTCGACCTCCAAGTTTGCGGCGCGGATGGCATTGACAATCTTATCGATGTCAAAGACAACCTCGGTGCCGCTGCGCTTGATGATCTTCATCCTCTTGCCTCTTTCGCATCGTAGCCTCATCGCGCTTCAGAGCCAAACGATACCCGGCAGGGCTTGCCCCTGTCTTGCGGCGCCGTCGCGCAATCTGTGTTCTCGATAAACCATAAGCCTCCATGCGGACATTCCCTGGAGCCGATCAAGCGGCTCAAGGACACGTTCAAAAGAGGCAGTTAAGGTCTTCGTTCTCTGTCCGCCATCTATCATACGACAAAGACGCATCTATATCCTGTATTCTTTTTTTAGGTCAAACACAACATATAGTGTTTCAGCAGGTCAAAGCAATTAGTCATTTTGCAGACGCATTAAAAATGAGGGGTTCTTGGCAAGTCGGTAAAACGTTACCAACACGGCTACCTGCATGGCAGTTATAAAACCCCCTTAGTCAAGCCGCTGACAAATCCTACCAAAACCAAGCCGCTCACGCCAAAAGAATCCAAAAGATTGTGCTTGACCAACATGTTGCGGTCACGATCGGCCAGGACGTATGCAATCTGCCGGCACCTCTACGGGATGCGAAGACCATCGCGTACAGACCTTGGATCAATATTTGGTGGCTTATTTGGCGGCGTGCTTGGTGGCAAAACAAAACAGCCCAGAGGACATAGCCTCTGAGCTGCGAACATTTGGTGGGCGT
>CABSMN010000019.1 GCA_902478765.1 uncultured Collinsella sp. | reverse complement strand
GTAAGTTCAATCTGCACGCCCGAGCCCTCGGCCATCTCGCACGCATGCCCGATCAGGCCAAAGCCCGTGATGTCGGTGCAGCCGTGAAGCTCGAGTCCCTCGGCCAGGCGAATCGGGGCCTCGTTGAGGGTACGCATCGAGTCAAACATGGCTGCGGCCTCGTCCTGCTCGATGAGCTCGCCCTTAATGGCCGTGGTGATGATGCCCGAGCCGATCGCCTTGGTCAGCAGCAGAACATCGCCCACGCGTGCGCCGCTGTTGGCGAGCATGTGGTCGAGTGGCACAAAACCGCTCACGGACAGACCGTACTTGGGCTCGTCGTCGTTGATGGTGTGGCCGCCCGCGATGGAGCAACCCGCCTCGACGCACTTATCGGCGCCGCCCGCCAGAATCCGACCGGCAACTTCAACGCCCAGGCAACTGGGTATGCAAAGCAGGTTCATGGCATGGCTCGGCCGCCCGCCCATGGCGTAGATGTCCGACAGCGAGTTGGCCGCAGCGATCTGGCCAAACAGGAACGGGTCATCGACCATCGGTGGGAAGAAGTCGATGGACTGCACGAGCCCCAGGTTCTCCCCTACGCGGAAGACGCTCGCATCGTCGGAGGTATCGAACCCCACGAGCAAGTTGTCGTTATGCACATTGGGTAAGTCGCCCAGGACCTGGGCGAGGGCTCCGGGAGCCAACTTAGCGGCTCAACCGCTCGCGGCCGTCATGGACGTGAGCCTCATGGTGTCCTTAGCCATACGAACCCCCTTCCAACAAATCAACGACTTTAAGTATACGCGCCAGGCACGCTTCCCAAGAGACCGCCGACGGCTCGAACGTCGAAAGCGGCGCCGCAAGCGCCTGCGCGATAGCATCTGCCAGTGCGCGCTCAAACAACGGAAGGTCGGCCGCCACGGGCGTGTCGACATCCGTCATACGCGGCGACGCCACCCACGTCACGGGAGCACCGGGAAGCATCGCCTCCATCCAGGGACGAACGCCGGGCAAATCGGTCGCCACAACTTTGCAGCCGCACGCGAGGGCCTCGATCGTCACGAGCGGCAGACCCTCGTAAAACGAAGGCAGCACAAAGACGTCGGAACTGCGGTAGGCACGCACGAGCCCATCGCTATCCAGGCGCCCCGCCAGCGTCACCGGCACATCCGAGGCCGCGGTCAAGCGCTCGATACGCGCGTACTCGGCATCGTCCCCGCGGCCGCCCACAAGTACCAAGCCAGATGGGCGGACGCCATCGTCAATCGGCAATGACACAGCTCGAACCAGCGACTCGACGCCCTTTTTAAAGCAAATCTTGCCCACGTACACAAGCGATCCCGGCTGCCTCGCCACGCTTGCATCGCGGCAGAAGACGCGATGGTCGTAGCCCGTCCCAATCACGTGGATACGATCGGCATCGACGCCGCACACCAGGCCAATCTGCTCAGCCTGCTCAGCATGGAGTGCAAAGACGGCATCGAGCCGACGAACCGCACTTACGATGCGATCGCGTTCGAGCGTATGCGAACGCAGCTGGCGCAGGTCGGTCGAATGACACACGGCAACAACCGGCACGCCTCGGACGCACTCGCGCGCCAATGCGGTCACCAGATACAGGTGATGGCAGAGCACCAGATCGGGCCGAAACTCAGCCACCGCTCGATCGATTGCAGCAGCAAATGCCCGCTCAAATGCCTTGAGCATCGAAGGCGTCAGATCACGATAGCGTGTGGAGGGATAGGGCATGACATCGGACATGCCACAGATGGGAAACGGCAGCTCGGGCGACTCGAACGGTACGGCAAACACGGCAGCACGCCGGTCCAGCTCGCCTTGGGTATCACCCGGTGCCGCGCCGCAAAGCACGGCGGCGCGATGCCCCGTCTCGATCTGCTCGCGTACGAGCGCGGCAAGGTAGGTGCCGCTGCCAGTGCTATCTGGTTTTTGTGCCGAGATATTGAGGATGCGCATGTCGCGGTACACCCCTAGGCCAAGGCGGCGGCGCGGACAGCCGCGCCGATCGCTCCGGCAAAGCGAGCCTGGGGCGAGGTGGTCACCGGCGACCCCAGTAGCTCGCCCAACCGCTCCACCACGAAGGCGTTCTCGCACAGGCCACCGGTCAGGTAGTACGGGGCGCCCGCGGCCTGTCCGGCCATGGTCGCCACGCGCGAGACCACGCTGTCGATCACGCCACGCGCAATGTTCTCGCGCGGCTCACCGCGACCGATCAGGCTGATAACCTCGCTTTCGGCAAACACGGTGCACATGCTGGAAATCTTGGTAGGCTCGCCGGTGCGGGCGAGGTCTGCCATCTGCTGCTGGGTAATGCCCAAGCGGTCGGCCATGATCTCCAAAAAGCGCCCCGTGCCGGCGGCGCACTTGTCGTTCATGGCGAACTTTGCCACGCGGCCGCCCTTGAGTTGGATGACCTTGGTATCTTGGCCGCCCACGTCGATCACCGTGCCCTGCTCGCCAAACAAGCGGACCGCACCGGCACCATGGCAGGTGATCTCGGTCACTACCTTGTTGGCATAGGGCACCGCGACACGGCCGTAGCCAGTCGCGACCACGCGAACATCGTCGCCCGTCACGTCATAGCCGGCTGCGGCGAGTTCACCGCGTAGGCGCTCGGCCGCATCGACCGACGAATACCCCGTCGGCATGACGCAGGTCCACGCAATGGCGTTGTCCGTCTCCACCACCGCAGCCTTCGCGGCCGTCGAGCCTATGTCGATACCAATGCCAACCACGGCATCCTCCTTCTATGCGGCAAAGCAGCTATCCCTTTGCCGCATTTGTCCTACAGGGTCTCGATAAAGGCAGCAATGCGCGTCTCGATCTGGCCCATGTCACCGTTGCTGTAGTCGGTCTCAATCTTCATATACGGAATGCCCGCACCCTCGACGGCTTCCTGCATGCGTGCGCTCTCCACGTTAAAGGTGTGGCACGCCTGGAGCACGTTCTCCACTACGCCATCGACGTGATACTTCTCGCACATGGCCAGCGTATTTTCCATACGGCCGTCGTTGGGCGTCATGACCGAGCAGTTAATGTCCAGGTAGCGGTCTGCGATAGCGCGCAGAATGTCGGGTGCGTCCGGGTCGATCATCATGGCAGCCGTGCGCTCGCCCGAGCAATCGTCCATGCACACGACCACGCCGCCGTTGGACTCGATGGTGCGACCGATCTTGTTGATCACGCCGCCCACGGGGCAACCGGTAATCAGGATGCGCTTAGCATCTGCCGCGACCGGGCGCTCTCCAGCCTCGTAGGCCTCGCGCAGCTTGGCAACCTTTTGCTCCAGCTGCTGCGTATAGGCCTCGATATCAAAGCTGAACGTGCCGGCGAACATGGTGCTCATCAGGTCGACGCCGCTCATAGCCGCCGGCTGGTTGGCCTGCAGGGCGAACATCTCGAGCTGGGCGGCACGCAGGCGATTGCGACGACGGACAGCGGCGCGCAGGTCGTCATCGGTGATCGTAATACCGTAGAAGTTCTCGAGCTCCTCCTTGAGCAGGCGGCACTCCTCGTACCAGCCCTCACGCTCATAGGCACGATCGCGGCTCTGCGGAAGATGCAGAATGTGCGTGCGCTTGAGTTCGTTGAGGAGCTCGTACATCTTCTTTTTGCCGTCGCAGGTGGTCTCGCCGATAATCATGTCGCTGAAGTACGTAAACGGGCACTTTTGCGAGTAGGCAAAGCCGTACGTCGACTTGATGAGCGGGCACAGGTTTGCCGGCAGCACCTTCTCGGCCTCGGGAATCACCTCGTCGGACGTGCCGCACAGGGCCACGCTCGAGGCGCCCGCGGCATCGATAATCTCGAGCGGCGTATAGCTGCACAAATAGCCGACCAGGCGATTACCCGCCTGCTTGTAATCCTTGACGCGAATAAACGCCGCTTTGCGCTGCTCGTTGAACTCCTCAAACGTGCGCGGCAACGGCTGCTCAATATTTTCCGACATATAACTCCTTAACAAACCTTTTAACCAACCAAGGAAACGGCTTTCCCAGGTGCCCGAGGTTGCCGTGAAAAAGGACCGCCGCGTACTTTGGTACGCAAGCGACGGTTTGAACGGCAAGATCGGGTGCCTGGGGAAGCCGCCGGGACGGATAGTCCTAAATGGTTTCCAAGAAAGCCTCGATGCGGGTCTGGAGCTGGCCTGCGTCCTCGCCGGCGTAGTCGGTCGTGATGTGCATAAACGGAATGCCGGCCTCCTCGGCGGCCTTCTCCACGGCAAACGACTCCATCTCGTAGAGCGTGCAGAACTGCAGGGCCACGTCGACAATGCCGTCGGCATGCAGGTCCTTGGCCATCTGGACAATGTCCTTCATACGCTGGTCGTTGGGCGTAAAGACGGCACAGTTGATCTTAAAGTAGCGCTCGGCGATAGCATCGAGCATCTCGTCAACCGTCTCACCGGACTCATCGACCAAGTCCTTGTAATAGCGCGAACCCGTGCAGGACTCCTCGCCCACCACAACGCCGCCGGCCTTCTCGATGAGGTTGAACAGCTTCCAGTTGGGCACGGCCATGGGCGTGCCAGTGTACAGGATACGCTTGGTCCCCTTGGGCGCCACGCCCTCTCCGACCTCGACACGCTGCTCACACTCGGCCGCCATATCGTTGATGGCTCCGGTCAGACGCGGGGTGTCGTCCATAAAGGCGGCCTGAACGGTCAGCAGGCTGTCGAGACCGCTAATGGGCGCTGGGTCGGCAGCGCGCGTGGCAGCGAGGCGCTGCAGGGCGCGACGCTTCTCATTGACGGCGCGGATGGCGGCCTTCAGACGCTCAGGCGTAATCGTGACGCCACACTCTTCCTCAATCTTGGCGGCGAGCTTTTTAACCTCGGCCTTCCAGGTCACGAGCGTCGACTCGTCGTGCACGTTGGGAATATCCATGACGTACATGTTCTTTTGCGTGGCAAAAAACTCGTAGGCTTTCTTCTTGCCATCGCAGGTGTTCTCGCCTACCACCAAGTCACTCGACTCAATGTAGGGGCAGACCTCACCCAGCTTAAAGCCGGCAAAGCTCTTGATAAGCGGACAAGTGTTGCGCGGCAAGTGCTCCTCGACCTTGTCCGTTGCCCAATCGGCACCCGAGCACAGACCAACGGGAATGCCGTCACAGGCAAGCACGATCTCCTCGGGCACGTACACGCAGAACGAGCCCACGATTTTGGTGGCCTCGCCAGCCTCCTTCTTGTCGAGCATCTCCTTAATGCGGCCGCTATGGATGTTGGTGGCCACAAAGTCCAAGTAGGACGTGGACTTGGGGCGGTTGTTCTGCGACAGGAACATGTCCCCGTACATCTGGCCCACGGCGCCCAGCAGCATATCGTGGTCGGCAAGATTCATGCCGAGGCTCTCCCACATCGGATGGAAATCGAATTCTTCAGCCATGGCGGTTCCCCTCTCGAACCTAAAATGAATATCTACGGTATTGCTGCACGGTGGGTGGCGAAAACCCAACCGCGCCTAAACCCGGAATTTTGGAGAACCTGCCTTGCGGTCGATGATTTAGTTGTGCGTCGTCTCTCCCGGAGCCGTGAACATACCTGCTCATATGCGGCTCCGAGCCATATAGAGGGCGCGCGCGGCAACGCGGCGAATATATGTCGTCTGCGGCATGTGCGCACCCTCCTTTACAAGTTGAGGTCAACTATATCAACGGTCATCGACCATGCGAACACCGTTGACATTCGTACGACAGCGTCGTGTGCCGTCGTTTAATAAATAATTATCTTGATTGATAAGAGTTTGTCATTCCTCATTCGGCGAACGGCAAAAACAAAGCCGCCGAGGCTTATATTCCCCGACGGCATTACCCGGCGCTATCGACAAACCAAATGGATCCTGCTGGCATCAAAATGCATGCGCAGCGTCTCGCCCGCTTGCGGCAGCTCGTCGACAGGCATGCCCACTTTGTTGACCTTCCACTGCAGGCGCGTCGGCGCGTCGGCACGCGGCACGTCCAACAGCACCAAGCGCTCAAAGCGTGAATCGCTCACGCGGGCCACATGCAGGTCGTAGCTGTTGCGACCCCGCTCAACACGGTTGTCCACATGGAAGTAGCTCGCACGAATACCCAGGTACGCCACGTTATCGGAAACCTCACGGCCCACGTTGAAGGTCATGCCCCAGTCGAGGGCCTCAACTTCTTCGTCGCCGATCTTGCGCGCCCGGCTTGTGTTCTTGCAGCCCGTCAGACGCAGCGCCGCCAGCGTCTGCGGACGGCGGACCACGTCTTCGACGGAGCCGGTCTCCTCAACATGCCCGTCGTGCATCACGCAGATGCGCTGGCACAGGCGGCATGCCTCATCGATGTCGTGGCTCACGTAGAGCACGGTGCGGTTGCACACATCGAACAGGTCGAGCATGTTCTGCTCGAGTGCGCTCTTAAGATAGGAATCGAGCGCGCTCATGGGCTCGTCGAACATAAAAATGCCCGGATGCGCCGCCACCATGCGCGCAAGCGCCACACGTTGCTGCTGACCGCCCGAAAGGCGCGCGGGATAGCGGTCGGCAAAATCAGTCAAACCGAAAATGCCCAGATAGCGCTCGGCGAGCTTTTTGCGCGCGGCGGCGTCGCCCACGTCCTTTACACCGGCGCATACGTTATCGGCCACCGTCATGTTGGGAAACAGCTGATAGTTTTGGAACAACAGGGCGCATTTTCGCTCCTGGGGCGACAGGTTGATGCCCGCCGACGAGTCAAAAAAGGTCACGCCGTTGACGACGATCTCGCCCTCGTCGGGCGTTTCCACACCGGCAATGCAGCGCAACGTGCAGCTCTTGCCGCAACCCGAGGCGCCCAGCAGCGCCACACGCTCCTCGCCGGCCTCAAGTTGCATGTCGAGCATAAACCCGGGATAGCGTTTTTTGATATCCAGAACGAGCGACATAGCTTATCGACCTCCCTTTGCGACCGCGCCATCGCGCATAAGCTCGGTCAGCGCCTCGCGATCGATACGCAAGGCATCACCGCCCACCGGGTCAAGCGAATCGCCCTGTCCGGCGAGCTCTTTGGCCTGCTTGCGCTCCGCACGGGAGAGACCGCGCTCGCGATACTTTTGAGAATGCGCCGTGTACATGTTGATGAATAGGATGACCAGGAAGCTGAACGCTATTACGACCACGACCCAAAAGAGAGCCACCGACGTATTGCCGCCCATCCACTCAAAGTAAATCGCAATGGGGATGGTCTGCGTAATGCCGGCGTAGTTGCCCGCAAAGAACAGCGTGCAGCCAAACTCGCCCATCGCGCGAGCGAAGGCGAGCACCGTGCCCGCCGCGATTGAGGGCCAGCCGAGCGGCATCATGAGCTTGGCAAAGATGCAACGTTCGGACCACCCCAAGGTTCGCGCGGCGTCGAGCATCTGCGTATCGAGGCTCTCGAAGGCTCCGAGCGCTGTGCGGTAGACCAGCGGAAACGACACAACGACAGCCGAAATGACCGCCGCGGGCCAGGTAAAGACGATCGAGATGCCGTGCGCGATGAGCCATTGGCCCACCCCGGTCGAGCGGCCAAACAGCATGAGGAGCAGAAAGCCGCAGACCGTGGGCGGCAGCACCATAGGAATCGTAAAAACCGAATCGAGCAGGCCCTTGATGCGACTCGAGGTACCCATAGTCTTCCACGCGGCAAACAAGCCCAGCGCAAAGGAGATCAGCAGGGCAAGGCCGCTCGTTTTAATGGACACCCAAAACGGGCGATAGTCGATGCCGCCTAAAAAGGAGGCCAGAGAGGTCAAGGGCCCCTGCTCATCCCGCAACACGACAGACGATGCCTCTACCATTTGAGCGCTATCAAGCCAACGCGCGCCGCCCTTGGCATCACCCGAGGCCGATGCAATCACCACATAGCGGTCCCCATCCGCACCACGCACATCAAAGCCATAGGTATACCCGCCGGCATCAAACGTTGTTTCCGCCGTAACATACCAAGGAAGATCAACATCCCCTAGCTGCGCACCTCCCATGGAGTTTGCGCTGTCGAGCTCACAGACGAGGGCCTTGAGACCCGATACGCACTCGTTGTCCTGCGGATCCAATCCATACTTCTCGGCCGCCTTGGGCGATATCCACACCACAACGCGATCGGCAGCAGGCGCCACTACAAGGTCCACATCCTCGTCAACGGGAAACCGGTAGCCCTCAGGCTGGCCCTCCATAGCACGAGCGGTCCCCTTGGCCAACCGCTCAAAACCCTCGATCCCATAGGAAAGCCCATGAGCGGTCGAAGCAACCTGGGCCCCGTCCTCAGCGACCCCAGCAAACGCAAATCCCGGCACCCAGCAAAGCGCGAAGGTCAAAGCACAGGCGACAAGCATGCGGAATCTATTAAGCACGAAAAGCTCCAAGCGAATACAAGGACGGAGTGAAACACAAAACGATGGAATTATCGCGCCAAGCCGCACTACGCGGAAAGCTCAAAGCCGTACTTAGCCCAAATCTTCTGAGCCTTCTTGTTGGACAGGCAAAAGTCGATGAACGCCTTAGCCTCGTCGGCATGCTCGGAGCTCTCGGCAACGGCGCCCGGATACACGATGGGCTTGTGCGAGTCCTCGGGGCACACGAAGGCCTCCTCGATGCCGTTGTAGCGGTAGATGTCAGAGCTGTAGACAAAACCGGCAACGCAGTCGCCTGTGGACACATAGGCGGCGGCGGTACCAACTTTGTCTGCCAGTGCGACCTTGTCGGCGATCTCGGGCGCATACTCGCCGTCGTCGCCCTCGGTGCCGGTATAGAGGCCCACAGAAGCCAGCGCCTGGTTGGCGTACTTGCCGGCAGGAACGGTCTTGGCGTCGCCAATGGCGATCTTGCCGTCCAGATTCGCGACGTCGGCGATGGCCTCGACCTTGGTGTCGAAGCCCTCGGCGCGAATGATCACAAGATCGTTGACGAACATATCCTCACGGGTGTCGGTGTCGACGAGCCCGGCGGTCTCAGCGTCATCCATGGTGCCCTTGGAAGCGGTGATGAGCACGTCGACCGTGGCACCGGCGCGCATCTGCTCAACGAGGTCGCCAGACGCCTTAAACTGCGTGTCGGCAAACGTGGTACCGATCTGCTCGGTGTAAAGCTCCTGAACCTCGGGCAGAGCCTTCTCGAGCGAGTTGGCGGCAAAGACCTGCAGCTCGACAGCTTTCTTGGAAGATGCCTTAGCGGAGCCGGCATCGGAGCCAGTCGGCTCAGATGCCTTATTGCCGGAGCATCCGGCAAGGCCAAGGCCGGCAGCGGCGACAGCAGAGAGCGAGACGAATCCGCGGCGAGAAACCATATCGAACATGTTCAACCCTTTCAAAGGCTACGCCCGGGCGTCCCGCCGCGAGCTTTATTCTGTAATTAGATTATACTTCTGTGCGAATAATGATTATGAGAAATTATTCTCTTCTGAGAATATAGTTTCAGGCATGCCTACAGAATGCCGTCCCCTTGGGCGCAAATAAAAAGCGGAGCAGCCGTTCAGGTCGCTCCGCCGCAGGTAAATCGCTTAGTTGGTATGTCCGCCGCCCGCTGTCATCTGAGCCGCATGCTCCAGCTGGTCCGCTATGGCCTCCCAGCTTTCGCGAGCGGCCTTCGTAGAACCGGGAAAGTTTACGACAAGTGTATGACCTCGTTGCATGCAAATAGCGCGCGAGAGCATGGCGCGGCGCGTCTTGGTCATCGAGTACGCACGGATCGCCTCGGCAATACCCGGCACCTCGCGATCGCAGACGGCACGCGTCGCCTCGGGCGTCACATCGCGCATCGAAAGCCCCGTGCCGCCGCAGGTGAGCACGACATTGGCGTGGCACTCATCGGCAGCTTCCACAATAGCATCACCAATCTCGCTGACGTCATCGCGCGCGACCACATGCGAGGCGACCGTCCATCCCTGCGCCTCGATAAGCTCCTCGAGTGCGGCACCGGCCTCGTCCTGGGCAAGGTCCCGCGTATCCGAACACGTCACGATCGATATCTTCAGCTCCATAGCATTCCTCCTACAACACGGCGCCCTCAGGCAGGTCGACACGCACGACATCCACGACGTCGCCCGCCTTGAGCTCGCACGGACCTTCGTCAATACGCAACAGGCAGTTGGCCCGCTGCATCGTGCCGAGCAACGCCGAATTCTGCGTCTTGGCCTCGGTCACCAACAGCTCACCGGTCTCGGAGTCGCGCAAAACCGTGGCGCGATCGAAGAAGCGGCGATGCTGTCGCTTTTTCACGCCGTGCGTGAGCGTCGCCTGCTGCACGGGACGCGCCCCCTCGGCAAAACCGCGCATCTTGCGAATCGCCGGGCGCGCGAGCATCTCAAAGCCCACATACGCCGCCGCGGGATTGCCCGAAAGCCCCAGATACGGCTTGCCGCCGAGCAAGCCAAACGTGATGGCCTTGCCCGGACGCATCGAGATGCGGTCAAACAGCACCTCGCCCTCGCGCCGGACGAGCGCCGTCACGAAATCGTAATCGCCCGCCGAGGCGCCACCGCTCGTAATGACAAAATCGCACTCCTGCACCTGTCTCTTATACACATCTGACGCTGCCGACGAAGCTAGAAGTG
>CABSMN010000018.1 GCA_902478765.1 uncultured Collinsella sp. | reverse complement strand
CCGAGATCTACACTTCTAGTTCGTCGGCAGCGTCAGATGTGTATAAGAGACAGGTGTTGGGTCGGGCGGTAATCTTTGCGGTCTCAAGCGCCTGGGCGGTCGTGGGCGCATATGCCCCCGCGCACACCAGCGCGAGCGCCACGGCCATGACGCAGGCTAGCTTTTGGAGCAAGGCGGGCAGTGAAAAACGCTGTTCCGCGGCCCCTTTGTTCAGTCGAGACAAGGTGGCTCCTATCGTAGAAGTTGCCGGCAAAAAGAGACGGAAACGCTTTCCGTCAAGAGAAGCGCAAAGGCCCTCTCCGCAAAACGGAAAGGGCCCGCGCGCAATCAAGTAGCTATTTTACTTGATATTGTACTTAGCCATGAGGGCGTCGACGGTACCGTCGTCGGTCAGGTCCTTGATGGCCTGATTGATGTCGTCCTTGAGCTTGGTATTGCCCTGGTTGATGGCGATGGCGTACTCCTCGCCGGTGCTGATCTGCTTGATGGTCTGGCAGGTGTTGAACTGCTCGGCGGTCAGCTGGCTGGCAACGGAGCGGTTGGTAACTACAGCGTCGCCCTTATCGGACTGCAGGGCGCTGAAGCACTCGGTGGCGTCCTTGTAGGGGACGATCTTGGCCTTGGGGAAGTTCTCCTGGGCAAAGGCCTCGGCGGTCGAGCCAGACTGGACGATGATGGTAGCGTCGGCGTTGTTGAGCTTCTCGCTGTAGTTGTCGGCCGTGATGTCGGTGTTATCGACCTTGGTCACGATAGCCTGATCGTCCATGTAGTAGGAATCGGAGAAAGTGACTTCCTTCTCACGCTCGGGCGTGTCGGTGATAGCCGCGATGGAGACGTCATACTTGGCGCCCGAAGCAACACCCGGCACCAGCGTGTCAAAGTCGTTGTTGACGTACTCGACATCCAGGCCCAGCTTATCGCCGATAGCCTTGATGAGCTCAAGGTCAAAGCCCTGGTAGTCGCCATTGTCATCCTTGTACTCAAACGGCGCGTACTCGGCAGAGGTGCCGACGGTGAGCGTACCGTCCTTGACGAGTGCATACTCCTTGGAGCCGTCGACCTTCTCGACCTTCACGTCATCAGAGCTGCTGGAACCGGCATCGGAACCAGAGGTGGCGTTGGACGAGCCGCAGCCCGTCAGTGCGAGGGCGAGCGCCATGGCGCCCGTGGCGGCAAATGCGCCAAGCTTCTTGAGCTTCATAATCAGTCTCCTTCCGGCGACCCCGTTTGATTCAGAGGTCTGCAAAAACTGTTGGCTATTATGCACCCGGAATTACGAATCTGCAATGAGAAAACTGATTGAAACAATCCCATAACGTGAATGGAACACTCCACTTTGTGACAGTTGTTACTGCTGTAACGACCTTAATAGCGTAATTTCCGCTGCATAACCTGCAAGTTCGTTCGGCGTCTCCAAAATAAATGGAAGTGCACGCAAGCGGCTATTCGATACAATATTCTGCATAACCTGCATACCGCCGCCAAATTCCTCGCTGCCAAGGTATCCCTTGCCGATGCACTCGTGACGATCTTTATGGGCGCCACAAGGGTTCTTCGAATCGTTGATGTGTACGGCATGCAGGCGATCGATGCCCACCACGCGGTCGAACTCGTCGAGTACGCCGTCCAGATCATGGATGATGTCGTAGCCGGCATCGCTCACATGGCAGGTGTCCAAACAAACGCCCAGTTTATCGGACAGCTCTGGACACTTGGCGGCAACGCCCTCGATAATGCACGCCAGCTCTTCAAAGCTACGGCCCACCTCGGTGCCCTTACCCGCCATGGTCTCGAGCAATACCATCGTCTGCTGGCCCTCAAACATCACCTGGCACAGCGTGTCGACAATCATCTGAATGCCAGCGTCTGCCCCCTGTCCCACATGCGCACCGGGATGGAAGTTGTAATAGTTGCCGGGCAGTGCTTCCAGACGCTGCAAATCTTCCGCCATAGCCTCCAAGGCAAACTCGCGCGCCCGCTCCTTAGCGGAGCAGGGGTTATAGGTATACGGGGCATGCGCCACCAGCGGTCCAAAGTCGTTTTGCGCCATAAGCTCGCGCAGAGCCGCCACGTCATCCATGTCAAGGTCTTTTGCCTTGCCACCGCGCGGGTTGCGCGTAAAGAACGCAAAGGTATTGGCACCAATGGACAACGCCGTCTCCCCCATTGCCCGATAGCCCTTCGTCGTCGAAAGATGACACCCAATCGTTAGCATCTCCAGCTCCCCCTCATCAGTTGCGGTGAAATAGTTCCTGTCGATGCCCTATTCTGCCGCAAACAGGAACTATTCCACCGCAACTTATAAAAGGGGCATCAGGAACGCGTTTTGCAAAAGGCTTTAAGCGCGGCCGTTACGGGGCCAGGCTGGAAACGTCGGCGCACGTCATCGAGACGCTCGGGGATATCGATATGCTGCGGGCAGTGGCGCGCGCATTTGCCGCACTTGACGCAATTGCTCACCAGCTTGGGCTCGCTCGTGCGCACCGCACTCGCCGTAAAGTATTGCGACAGCCCCGTAAACCAGCTGTGCGCATAGCTCGCGTTGTAGGCAGCAAAGCAGCCGGGAATGTTGATACCCTTGGGACATGGCATGCAGTAGCCACATCCCGTGCAGGGCGCACGGTTCGATTTTTCAAACTCCATCAGCACGTGCGCGATGGCATCGAGCTGAGTAGCTGTCATCGAATCCGGCAGGGCCCGATCGGCCAACACCGCGTTCTCGTCCACCTGCGCGGTATCGGTCATGCCCGAAAGCAGCATCGTGACTTGAGGATGGTTCCACACCCACGAAAGGCCCCAGGCGGCAGGAGTGCGCAAATGCAGGTCACGAGCGTCATCGAGCACGGCGCGGGCCCGCGGAGGCAGCTTGCCTGCCAAGCGTCCGCCCAAAAGCGGCTCCATCACAAACACCGCGAGACCTCGCTCGGCGGCGGCCATGAGCCCCGCCGTTCCCGCCTGATATCGCTCTCCAGCGTAGTTGTACTGGATTTGGCAAAAATCCCAATCATACGCATCGAGCATCGTAAGGAAGTCCGCCGCGCTGCCGTGGTACGAAAAGCCTATCTGACGAATACGCCCCGCGGCCTTTTGGCGCGCGATCCAGTCCTCGATGCCCAGCGCCACCACGCGCTCCCACTGCGCAGGCGAGGTGATGTTGTGCATAAGGTAATAGTCGATATGGTCGGTCTGCAGGCGGCGCAGCTGCTCGTCGAAGAACCGATCGAAATCCTCCGCGCATTTGCACGAAGCGTGCGGCAACTTGGTCGCCAGCAACACCCGGTCGCGCAGCCCCAAGCGCTCAAGTGAGGCGCCCACGCACGCCTCGTTACCGGGATAGAGATACGCAGTATCCAGATAATTAATCCCCTGCTCCACCGCACGGGAAATGATGACATCGGCTGTCTTCGCGTCCGGATGGCCCGGCGCACCGGGAAATCTCATGCAGCCCAGACCCAGAGCAGATATTCGGTTACCACTTTTGGGGTCAACACGGTATTGCACGGCCCCTCCCTTCGCCATCAGCGCCCCGGCAAGGCGAAACACAATGGTCACGCAGCCGAAACATCGTGGAATCGCAATCGAGAACGTATCGTAACGCAGCAGAAATCGAGCCGTCACGGCACCGCTTTAACATCAGCAAAAAGCCCGATGAAAGGAGCCGGGCATGACCACGCGCATGTCTTTGCGGTCTGCCCCGCAGCGTAGCGTCCAGGCAAACGTTTCTTTTTTATAACAGCCGCCCCGCGCACCCACCAATCACCCTGGCAGCATACAATCCATCAGGCGCCCCTTACGCGGGCGCCTTTTACATGGGGAGATGATTCACATGCAGATCAACAAGGTCGCCTTTATCGGCAAGGGCGGCGTCGGCCTGCTCTACGGCAGCATGATTGCCAAGGCCCTCGGCAATGACGCCGTCGAATACGTTATGGATGACGCCCGTTTTGAGCGTCACGCGGGCGATGCGCTCACTGTCAACGGCAAGCCCTGCGATCTCACGTCCGTCCGCGCCAGCGAGGCGACGCCCGCCGATCTGGTCATCCTGACAGTCAAGACCACCGGTCTCGACCAAGCACTCAAGACTATGGAGCGCGTCGTGGGACCCAACACGCTCATCGCCTCGCTATGCAACGGCATTACGAGCGAGCAAAAGATTGCCGAACGCTTTGGCTGGGAGCATACCGTTCTTGGTATCTGCCAGGGCATGGACGCCGTGTTCCTCAACGGCGCGCTCACCTTTACCAATGCGGGCGAGATCCGCTTTGGCGCGGCGGCCGGCACGGACCCCGCGACCGTCGCCGCTATCGACGGGCTCTACACGCGCTGCGGCAACGCCCATACCGTCGAGCGCGACATTGCGCACCGCATGTGGGCCAAACTCATGCTCAACGACGGCATCAACCAAACCTGCATGGCCTACGGCGGGACCTACGGAAGCGCCACGGAGCCGGGCTCCGAGCAGCGTCGCTGTTTTGTCTCCGCCATGCGCGAGACGCTTGCGGTTGCCAACGCCGAGGGCGTTGAGCTGACCGAAGCAGACCTGACGCAAATGGTGCACCTCATCGAGGGAATCGACCCCGCCGGTATGCCCTCAATGGCTCAGGACCGCATCGCGCAGCGCAAAACAGAGGTCGAGGAGTTCGCGGGCACCGTCCGCCGCCTCGCGGCCAAGCACGATATCCAGGTTCCGCAGAACGAATGGCTCTATCAGCGCATTCGCGATATCGAGAAAAGCTGGTAGCGCCAACGCGCCGCATTCAACAGCCTTAACAGCAAAACCGCCGCAAGGGAACCTTTCCCCTGCGGCGGCCTTCATCTTCGTCTATGACCGGCGGCCGATCTCACAACAGTTAACGTTGCGACCCCGGCACCTCGTCCTCATCGTCGCGGCAAAGAACCACGCCCGCGCTTCCCAGCAGTGCGGCCGCGATCAGCGCGCCGACCACGATAGGAGCAGTCCCGCATGTCCCCTGCATGCCCGCGACGAGCGCGACCGTGGGACCAAGGCAGCCGAGCATCAACGCGACGGCGGCAACGGCAATATCTCGAGCATTCACAAGACCACTTCTTCCAAGAGAAAGACCTTATTTCTCAAGAACCAGTGTGCCCCGCATCCATACGCCCAGCGTACCGCCACGGTAAGGGCTCTGTTAACTCAAACGCATACATAGAACGGACGTCCTTACGTTGCCCTAAAGCTCGGTAAAGACGCCCGTCCGCCAAATATCCGTGATGCAGAAAAATTACCAACCGGTGTAGTAATCGGTGGTTCCGGCAGCGCAGCCGGAGTCATAGACCTTGCAATCACCCTTGGAGCCCGTAAAGGTCGAGCCCTGGGCCATATCGCCCGCGGCAACAACGTAATAGCCGTCGGAATCGCGCCAGAAGCCCTCAGAATCCTGAGTCCATTCGCCCGTGCGATAGTGATAAAGCACATTGCTGCTGTAATAGGTCTCGCGGCGACCGTTGTAGTTATTGACACCCGCAGAGCGCGTCAGGCCCGATCCGTTCGCGTAGGACGCGGCAGACGCGTAGGACGGAGTGTAACCGGCGTTGTAGTACGAAGCCTGGGCGGCCTCGGCAGCCTCCGCCTCGGCGGCAGCAACCTCGAGCGCTTCGCGCTTGGCATCCTCAAGTGCAGTGCGCAGCTCATCGAGCTCGGTCGACTTCGCGTCGACCTCCTCCATCGTCAAAAGACTGCCCGCACCGTCGATACAACTCTGCAGTACAGCGCGCTCGTCATCGGTGGCATAGTCACCGTACATGTTCATGATGATCTGAGCACGCATCTCAAGGGAATCGCGCTTGGCCTCCATCGAGGCGTTCCACTCCTGCATGGAGCCAAAGCCGTCGCTGCGATAGTCGACGGGCTGCACCAGCGTCGCCTCGGACGGCGTGGATCCAACCGTGTCGGACAGTGTTGCCGCGTGGGCATCAGTTGCACCGGCGCCCGCCAAAAGTGCCACGGTCAGAGCGGCGGAAAGGGCGGCGGCTTTCGGTTTTCGTGAATCGATCCTCATGTAGCTGGAAACCTCCGTAGTGCGTTTTTGCTGCGTTTGAGCTGTGTGTGATTCGATCGCGCTGCATAGTACCCCGAGCAAATCGCGACCTGCGGTTTTACTCAAAAGGCGCACGTCAATTGCGTAAAACTCACATCCTCTCAACAGGAGTTTTCCACAACTCGAATGCATAAAGCATGTCAAAAAACCTGTTTTTGCGCCCTCTCTATGCAAAAAAGACGCCTGTGCAACCATTGTTCGCGCAGGCGCCTTGAGCAGGCATTTTATGCAGTTATACCTATCGAGTCGCAAGGGGTCCTTGCACAAGTCGCCTTACTCGTCCAGCGCGGCGAAGGCCTGCTTCAGATCCCAAATGATATCCTCGGCGTTCTCGGTACCGATGGAAAGACGGATCGTGGAGGGCGTGATGTTCTGCTCGGCGAGCTCCTCGGCAGAGAGCTGGGAGTGCGTGGTGGTAGCCGGGTGCACGACGAGCGACTTGACGTCGGCCACGTTGGCGAGCAGCGAGAACACCTGCAGATGATCGATGAACTTCCAAGCTGCCTCCTGGCCACCCTTAATCTCAAAGGTAAAGATCGAGGCGCCGCCACGGGGGAAGTACTTCTGATAGAGCTCGTGATCGGGGTGCTCAGACAGGCTCGGGTGGTTCACCTTGGCGACATGGCTGTCACCAGCCAGGAACTCAACGACCTTCTTGGTGTTCTCGACATGACGGTCAACGCGCAGCGACAGGGTCTCGGTGCCCTGGAGCAGGACCCAGGCGTTGAACGGGCTGATGCAGGCGCCCTCGTCACGCAGCAGGATGGCGCGGACATAGGTCGCGAAGGCGGCAGGGCCGGCAGCCTCGGCAAACGAGACGCCATGGTAGGAGGGGTTGGGCTCGGCGATCTGCGCATACTTGCCGCTCGCCTTCCAGTCAAAGTTGCCGCCATCGACAATCACACCGCCCAGCGAGGTACCGTGGCCGCCGATGAACTTGGTTGCGGAGTGGACGACGATGTTGGCACCATGCTCCAGCGGACGGAACAGATACGGGGTACCGAAGGTGTTGTCGACGACAACCGGCAGACCGTGCTTCTTGGCGATCTCGGAGATGGCGTCGATGTTGGGGATGTCGGAGTTGGGGTTGCCGAGCGTCTCGAGATAGATGACCGTGGTGTTGTCCTTGATGGCACCCTCGACCTCTTCCAGGTTATGGGCATCGACAAAGGTGGTCTCGACGCCAAACTGGGAGAGCGTATGCTCCAGCAGATTGTAGGAGCCACCGTAGATGGTCTTCTGAGCCACCACGTGGTCACCGGCCTGGGCAAGAGCCTGCAGGGTATAGGTGATGGCAGCAGCACCGGAGGCGACGGCAAGACCTGCCACACCACCCTCGAGTGCGGCGATACGGTCCTCGAAGACGCCCTGGGTGGAGTTGGTCAGACGGCCGTAGATGTTACCGGCGTCGGCAAGACCAAAGCGATCGGCGGCGTGCTGGGAGTTGCGGAACACATAGCTCGTGGTCTGGTAGATAGGCACGGCGCGGGAGTCGGATGCGGGATCGGCGCTCTCCTGGCCAACGTGAAGCTGCAGGGTATCGAAACCAAAGGTGTGCTCGGGGTTGTTGATGAACTGGCTCATGATGATCTCCTTGATCGAACAAAAGTTAATAAATTAGAGAGAAGTAAGTCGCTGTCTCCTGATCACGCCGACGGGCGCAAACAGGAGCCCGGCATTCGTCTTGGTAAGCAATTCATATGCGGGCCTCCTTTCGCATCCCGGTTCCGTGGTCGGTTTAATTACCTACCGCCTTTGTGTGTTTTGAATAGTACGAGCATTGTTTCCCTCGGTCAATCACTTAAAAGCGCTAACCTGTTATCGGTTATATAGATAACACTCGAAAGGATGGCGCCGATGACCCTCCAGCAGCTTCGTTTCCTGATCGCCGTAGCAGAGTCCGGCTCAATCAATGCCGCAGCTCAGCGCCTCTATACCGCTCAGTCCAACATCTCAAACGCCGTCAAAAGCCTGGAACAGGAGCTCCACCTGGAGATCTTTACGCGCTCCAGCCGCGGCGTCACGCTCACCAACGACGGCACCGAGCTTTTGGGCTATGCGCGCCAGGTCGTAGAGCAGGCCGATATGCTCGAGGCGCGCTACGAGGACGGCGGCACCCCGCAAGCCCGCCTCGCCATTTCCGCCCAGCACTACGCCTTTTCGGTCGAGGCCTTTGTCAACGTGGTCGAGCGCTGCCGCGACAGCAAGTTCGAGTTCATCATGCGCGAGACTACCACATCGCAGATCATCGATGACGTCCGCGCGTTTCGCAGCGATATCGGCATTCTGTATCTGGATGACTTTAACGCCCGTGTTCTGCAGAAGGCTTTTGCCGATGCGCGCGCGAGCTTCCATCCCCTATTCGACGCGACGGTCCACGTCTTCGTTAGCGAGCGCCACCCGCTTGCCCGCCGCCCGCAGCTGTCCCTTGCCGACCTCACACCCTATACGCGCTACAGCTTTGAGCAGGGAACCTCAAACTCCTTCTATTACGCCGAGGAACCTTTTAGCTATATCCCTTGCGACCGCAACATACGAATCTCGGACCGCGGAACACTTACTAACTTACTTATCACGTCGAACGGTTACACCCTGTCGACCGGTGTCCTCTCCAATGAAATGCAATGGGGTATGGCATCGATCCCGTTAGCAGACGCCCCAACGATGCACGTAGGCTATATCATGCACGACGAGCGCAAGCCCTCTCCCCTCTTGCAGCAATACCTCGACGAGCTCAACCGCATCATCCATGCCAACTAACTGTCGGAAGACGGGGTAGAAATCGTAGATTGCTAGCCCCCGGCGGACATGGCGCTACAATGGTCACTCACACGAAACGTACCCAACGAAAGGAAGCCCGTGAAGGTCATCATCTATACCGACGGCTCGGCCCGATCAAATCCGGGACGCGGCGGCTACGGCGCCGTACTCAAATACACCAACCCCGCCGGCAAGACCTTCACCTCCGAGCTTTCACGCGGCTACGCCAAGACCACCAACAACCGCATGGAACTCATGGCGGTCATCGTGGCGCTCGAGGCGCTCAACCGCCCCTGCGAGGTCGAGGTCCATTCCGATTCGCAGTACGTCGTCAACGCTTTCAATAAACACTGGATCGACGGCTGGAAAAAGCGCGGGTGGAAAACTGCCAACAAGCAGCCCGTCAAGAACCGCGACCTGTGGGAGCGCCTGCTTGCCGCCAAAAGCAAGCATAAGGTGGAGTTCATCTGGGTTAAGGGGCATGCCGGCCACGAGCTCAACGAGCGCTGCGATGAGCTCGCCACCACGGCGGCCGACGGCAGCAACCTCGATATCGACACCGGCTTTAACGAGAGCGACCTGTAATAGCGTTTTCGCGCAGCTTTATATCCCCACGCGCTACACTCATCCTGTAGACCAAACAACGCAAGGGGGACGTATGCTGCGCATCGCGACCATCGGCACATCCATGATTACCGACGACTTTATCCAGGTCGTCAACGCCAACGACCAAGCCGCGTTTGTGGGCACGCTCTCGCGCGATGCCGAGCGCGGCGCCGCCTTTACCGCCGAACACGGCGGCGAGCGTAACTTCACCGCACTTGACGAGCTTGCGGCAGCCGTCGACGTCGACGCCGTCTATATCGGCAGTCCTAACGCACTTCACTACGAGCAGGCCCTTGCCTGCATCGCCGGTGGCAAGCACGTCATCGTCGAGAAACCCTTCTGCGCCACCGAAGCGCAGGCGCTGGAAGTCTTCCGCGCTGCCGAGGCAGCAGGTGTCGTGGCCCTCGAGGCCATGCGTCCCCTCCACGATCCCGCCTTCCACGCCATCGAGGACGCCCTGGGCGAGATCGCCCCCATCCGCCGCGCTTCATTGCGCTTTGGCAAGTATTCCTCGCGCTACAACGAGATTCTCGCGGGACGCGCCACCAATATCTTCGACTGCAATATGGCATCGGGTTCCCTCATGGACATTGGCGTCTACGCCGTCGAGCCCATGGTCGAGATTTTCGGCATGCCCTCCGGCCTTACGAGCATGACTACTCTGCTCGACCCCACCACGCGACAGCTCACGCACGGCCCCATCGACGGCTGCGGTTCCATCCTCGCCAGCTACGGCGGAGGCCGCATCTCCGTCGAGCTCGCGCACTCCAAAATTACGAATGACCTGCTGCCCTCGCAGATCGAAGGCGAGCGTGGCACTATCCAGATCGACCATCTGTCCACGCCCCGCAACGTCCGCATCGACTATCGCGGCGATGTCGTACGCGGCTCGGCGACCGAGGCACCGCGCGAACAGGGCGACAACGGCCGCGTGCTCGACCTGCCCAAATCGAGCAACACTATGGAATACGAACTCACAGACTTTATCACCGCCATCGACGGCATCGATAACGTTAAGGAAGAGATTTGGGAGACCCCGGCGGGACGCCACGAGCTTGGCCACTACCGCGATGTCACGCTCGTCTCACTGCGCATCATGGATGCCGTGCGCCAGCAGGCCGGCATTACCTCTGTCTCTTATACACATCTCCGAGCCCACGAGACTACGCTGCAT
>CABSMN010000017.1 GCA_902478765.1 uncultured Collinsella sp. | reverse complement strand
GCTTCGTCGGCAGCGTCAGATGTGTATAAGAGACAGGCCGCCGCTGTTCTCGCTGCCGTCGGTGGCAAGGAGAACGTCAAGACCGTTGACTGCTGCGCTACTCGCCTGCGCTTCGAGCTCGGCGATTCCGATCTGGTCGACGAGGCTGCCTGCAAGAAGGCTGGCGCTCTGGGTGTCATGAAGATGGACAAGGGTGCTACCCAGGTCATCATCGGCACGCAGGTCCAGGCTGTTGCCGAGGAGCTCAAGAAGCTTCTCTAAGCCTTAAAGACGTATCTGTCTTGCAAAGGGTCGTCCCGCTCCGCGGGGGCGGCCCTTTTTGCTACTTCAATACTTGATGCAGCGATGTAATTGGTATTACAGTAAACAGGCAATCAACTGGCAAACAATATTGAAATATGCTTGTTGACCTGCTGTTATTCCATTAAAACTGCTATAGTACGTGGTGTCTGGTTACAACCAATTTCGAGTCATTTATCCGGCAGGTATCATTATGGCAATGGGAGCGCGCAAACAACCTTTGTACGATCAGCTCGTCGATTTGCTGACCGATAAAATCGATCACGAGCTTCGACCCGGCGACTATTTGCCGTCCGAGCGTGACTTGTCGGAGCGCTACGGGCTCTCGCGTACGACGGTTCGCCTTGCCCTGCAGGAGCTTGAGCGCCTAGGCTTGGTGGTTCGTCAGCGCGGCCGTGGAACCATGGTGTGCGACCGCTCTCTGCAAACGGCAAACCTTTCGCAAATCTATAGCTTTACCGAGCAGATGAAGGCGATCGGCCGTGTGCCCAAGACGACGATTCTTGAGTTTACCGAGGTCGAGGCTGACAAGAATATTGCCATAGAGATGAACGCGCGTCTTGGCGAGCGCCTGTACAAGATCAAGCGCCTGCGTATTGCCGATGGTGTGCCGCTGATGATTGAGTGTACATATCTGCCGAGTCGCAAGTTCTTTGCGCTTAAGCGCCCCATGATCGAGAACAAATCGCTGTACGACATGATCGAGCAGGACTTTCACGAGAAAGTTCGCGTGGCAGAGGAGGAATTCTACGCGAGTATTGCCCGTCATTCCGACGCTCGTTTGCTCGAGATTGCCGAAGGCGCACCGGTCCTGGATTTGATTCGTACCACATATGACATGAACAACGATGTTATCGAGTATACGCGTTCGGTTGCGCGCGCCGACCAGTTTAAGTACAAGGTCTACCACAACCGCGCAGTCTAGAGTTATTGGGTATAAACGGCTTGGCGTGTTTTGCGGCGGGTGCAAAATGTGCCAAGCGGTAGAAGGCAACGAACAATCGCTCGAATTAACAATGCAGTGGTTTTTGATCCGCCCTAAAACGCACTGCGGGTACGGGAGCATAGATGAGCACGTATGCTATCAAGGCCGACAAGTTCTTTTTGCCGGCGGGGCCGCAACTGGGCGGCTACCTCATGGTCGAAGACGGCGTCTTTGGCGCTTGGCAGGCCGATGAGCCCGCTTGCGAGATCAAAGATTATTCGGGTACATGGATTGCGCCGGGCATGGTGGACACCCACATTCATGGCTTCTATAACCATGCCACGACCGATAACGATGCCGAGGGTATCAACATCAGCTCGACCGAGCTCGCTCGTCGTGGTACCACCAGCTGGCTGCCTACGACCTTTACCGACGGCGTTGAGCAGATCAAGGACGCCTGCGCTGCCATTGCACAGGCGGACGAGGAGCGCGGACCTGAGTTCTGTGGTTCTCGTATTCAGGGCATCTACCTGGAGGGCCCGTTCTTTACTATGAAGCATGTGGGCGCCCAGAACCCTGCTTATCTGATCGACCCGTCCGAGAAGGTTTTTGACGAGTGGCAGGAAGCCGCCGGCGGTCGTATCGTCAAGAGCGCCTTGGCGGCAGAGCGCGACGGCGCTGCCACTTACGCCGCGGCTCTGAGCGCCAAGGGCGTTGTGACCTGCATTGGCCACTCCGATGCCACCTACGATGAATGTGTCGCCGCTATCAATGCTGGCGCCAGCTGCTTTACGCATACCTATAACGGCCAGCGCGGTCTGCATCACCGTGAGCCTGGTGTCGTCGGGGCTGCTATGGCCACGCCCAATACCTATGCCGAGATTATCTGCGATGGCAAGCATGTGAACCCGGCTGCTATTAAGGCGCTGCTGCAGGCAAAGGGCTGGCAGCACACAGTGCTGATCACCGACTGCCTGGGTTGCGGCGGCATGCCCGAGGGCAAGTACACTAGCGGTGGCATGGATGTCATTATGAAGGACAACCTTTGCTGGCTCGCCGACGGCTCTGCTATTGCCGGCTCGGTGCTCACGCTCGCACAGGGCGTCAAGAACATCGTCGACTGGGGTCTTGCGAGCGCCGATATCGCAATTCGCATGGCGACCGAGGTGCCGGCTCGCTCTGCTCACGTTGAGGATAAGTGTGGCAGCATTATGCCTGGCCGCGACGCCGACTTTGTCGTGTTCAATCCCGACCTTACCCTGGTCGAGACGTATGTGGGTGGCAACAGCGTCGGCAATGCGTTTGCCGAGTAGCCGCCAAAGAAACGATCCGAGAGGGGATTTAGATGATTTACGGTGCACTGGGCGATATTGAGGAATACCGCGGAATGCTCAAGGGCCTCGATGTGCTGATCGATTGGCTCGAGGAGAACGACCCGGCGGAGCTCGAGGTCGGCAGCCATCCGATTCTGGGCGACAAGGTCTTTGCGAACGT
This sequence comes from uncultured Collinsella sp., assembly GCA_902478765.1. Lineage (GTDB taxonomy): Bacteria > Actinomycetota > Coriobacteriia > Coriobacteriales > Coriobacteriaceae > Collinsella. Next base: position 7,895 of record CABSMN010000017.1, on the reverse strand, counting down.
CATGGCTCCCACGACGCGTCCTGAGGCCGAGGCTCACTATGAGACGCATCAGCGCTATCACGACCTACAGATCGACGTCGAGGGTCGCGAGGCCTTTAAGGTCGCCACGGGCAGCCTGACGCTGGTTCAGGAGTTTGACGAGAAGGACGACTACGATCTGGTCGATTCCGACGCTTCGATTTCCGGCGATCTTGCTGACGATAAGTTTGCACTGTTCGTTGCCGGCGAGCCTCACATGCCCACGCTCGAGTTCCCGGGCGATGGCGCACAGCCGGTCAAGAAGATCTGCTTTAAGCTGCTTGCAGATACTTACTGGGAGGAGTAGCGCGCTGCTCGGCTGAGCTGTTCGTCTGATGGCGCGATTCCCTTGGAGGAGCGCGCTTGAGCCCCGCTGATCGCGGTTCCCTTGGGGATTGCGGTTGGCGGGGCTTTTTGCTGAGTGGGGGAGTTGCCGGCGGCGTTGTGCTTGGATTGGCGGATGTGCACCCGAAATCGGCAACAAAAAAGCCGCCCGAAGGCGGCTGTCTTGTGCAATGGAGCCAGCGACCGGGCTCGAACCGGTGACCCCCGCTTTACGAGAGCGGTGCTCTACCAACTGAGCTACGCTGGCGGCCATGTGGTGACGCAGCTGAGGCGTCAACGGCTGTCTATGATACGGGACATCGCACATCCGCGCAAGGGTTCTGACGGCTTTTCTCACTTTAAATGCACTAATATTGAGACGCGATGTCTTGCTCTTACGGGTCTCAAAGAGAATGGGACAGCGATGGCACAACCCAAGATTCTTCTCACACGCATCGACGACCGTTTCATTTACGGGCAAGACGTTGAGCTGTGGAATGAGGCGGTTGGTTCCAACCTCGTCCTAATCGTTAACGACGAGATTGCGGCGGATTCGCGCAAGTGGGCGCCTATGAGGGTCGCGGCGCCAGAAGGCGTGTGGATGCGGTTTTTCTCGGTGCAAAGGACCATCGACATCATTCATACCGCAACGCCGCGTCAATGGATTCTGATCATGGTGGCCTCACCCGCCGATGCGCTCGCGCTGGTTAAGGGTGGTGTGCCGATCACCAAGATCAGCATCGGTCACATGCAAGCAGGGGAAGGCAAGCGCCCCATAACGCCTGCTGTTGCCGTAGACGACGCAGACGTCGCTGCCTTCAAAGAGCTGCAAACACTCGGTATAGAGCTAGAAATCCGCTACCTCCCCAGCTCCAATCCCGACCCCATCGGCAATCTGTTCAACTGATCCTTGGGGACGGAGGAAAACGGATCATTTTGCCCTTGCGAGGGACGCGTGCGATGTCGCCTGTCAAAAACTATGCCCATTTACTACGTTTGATCGGCTATCGCCGAGCATGTCGAATTTGAGAAAAACAAAACCGCAGGTAGACGGCTCGCGAATTAAACAAAAACTGGTGCATGGTCGAGCATCCCGGGCTAAACGTAGTAAATGGACATAGTTTTGATATGTCACCCATACAGTCACAGCGAAAATGAGCCCAAAAGATGAAAAAACGCCCGTCGGCGGTGGTGCCGGCGGGCGCTGCTGTGCAATATGTTGTGTTATGGGCTTAGTGCCTCATAAAGTGATATTCGATCACATTGCTGTAGGGGTGACCCGGGCCCACAATGCCCTGCGGGAATAGCGGCTGGTGCGGCGTGTCGGGGTACATCTCGGCCTCGAGGGCAAAGCCGGCGCCCCAGCCATAGTTGGCATCGTCCTTGGCGTGCTCGTCGCCCAGCCAGTTGCCGGTGTAGAGCTGCACGCCCGGGGCGGTGGTGTAGTAGTCCAGCTCACGGCCGGTCCACATCTCCTCGACGTGCATCGCGCGGCGCAGATTACGGCCGTACTGATAGCCATCGATGCACAGACAGTGATCGTAGCCACGGGCCTGCTTAATCTGCGGATCGTCGGCCTCCATGCCAGGCGCGACGGGGCGCAGCTCGCGAAAGTCAAACGGCGTGCCCTCGACCGGAGCGATCTCGCCGGTGGGGATGTTCTGCTCGTTAATGGGCAGGTAGTGAGCAGCATTAGCAACAAAGAAGTGCTCGCAGTCCATTCCGGCGTTATGGCCGGCAAGGTTAAAGTACGTGTGGTTGGTCATGGACACGTACGTGGCGCAGTCGCTCTCGCAGCCATACTCGATACGAAAGGCGCCGGTGCGCGTCACGGTAAACACGGCCGTAAAGGTGCGGTTACCGGGGAGACCCAGCTCGCCATCCTCAAGCGAGGTGGTCATGCACACGGCATTGTGGACCTCGTCGAGTTCAACATCCCATACGCGCTTGTGCAGACCATGCTCAAGATCGCTGTGCAGGTTGTTGACGCCTTCGTTGGCCGGCATATGCCAGTCCGTGCCGGCGATGGTGATCGTGGCACCCGCGGTGCGGTTGGCCACGGGGCCGATGGTCGCGCCAAAGCAGGCGGGGTTGTCAAAGTAATCCTCGAGCTTATCGAAGCCCAGCACCACATCGCGCACGTTGCCGGGAATGTCGGGCACATCGATGCCCAACACGGTGGCGCCATAGTCCATAATGCGAACGCAGATCTCGGGCCCGTTGAGGGTGTAGCGATGAACGGGGGTACCGCACGGCGCGGTGCCGAAAAGCTCGGAAGTGATCATTTGGTTCCTAACATCGAGGTATTTCGGACAAACTGTAGCGCGAACAGGCGAGATTATCACTACACCCCACTAAAGCAGGGGGTATTTTTCTCAAAAAAGTGATGATTGGAGCTGTGTAGGCGTTCATTTTTGACGCGTACGAGTCTGATACAATTTGTTCGTTACTGTTTGAATGATATGCGCGCAAAGAACGGCGAGGATTCATCGTGATTAAGGCAGAGCGACAGGATAAAGTTCGTCAGCTGCTCGAGGAGCAGGGCACGGTCTCGGTCAAGGAGATTTCGGATGCACTGGGCGTTTCGGACATGACGATTCGCCGCGACCTCGAAGAACTTGCGAGTCTGGGCGAGATCGAGCGCGTGCACGGCGGCGCCCGCAGTGCGCAGGGTCGTCCCCACGCCATGCTGCGCCATGAGTATTCGCATAGCGAAAAGCGCACTAAGCATGCCGAGGAAAAGCTGCAGATTGCGCGCCGTGCTGTGGAGCTTATCGAGGAGGGCTCGACCATCTTTTTGGGCACGGGCACTACGGTTGAGCAGATGGCCTCGATGCTGCCGACGTTTCGCCTGCGCATCGTGACCAACTCGCTTTCGGTGTTCAACCTGCTCGAGGAGCGCGAGGACTGCGATCTGTGTCTGGTGGGCGGCATGTACCGTCGCCGCACTGCCGCTTTTGTGGGCCCTACGGCCGAGGACACCCTGCGCGCACTGGGGATCGACGCCGCCTTTATCGGCGCCAACGGCATTCTGGACGGTGACGTGTCCACGTCCAACATGGACGAGGGCCGCATTCAGCAGCTCGCCTTTAGCAAGGCAGACTCGCGTTACCTCATCGCCGACTCCAGCAAGATCGGCAAGCGCGACTTCTATACCTTCTGCCGCCTGGACAATTTGGATGCCGTGGTGTGCGAGCCGGGTATTACCGCCGAGGATCGTGCCGCCATCGAGGAGCACACGCAGGTCATCTGCTAGCTATCGCTGCAGGCGATACTTCTGCCCTCTGCCGGTGCCTTCAACTGTCGCCAGGCCTGTCTCAACGAGTTTTTTGAGGATGCGGAGTAGCTTCGAACGACTAAAGGTGACTTTAGCCGCAAGCTCGCTTGTCGATTGAGGGTGTATTCCACTCAGCAGTCCGAATACGGTAAGTTCATCGCCTTCGAGCCCGGGGTTATCCATGAGTAGGGGAAGTGTGACCACAATGGCGTTATCCGAAACTTGAAACCGGGGTTTTTTGACGCTGTCCTTATAGGTATCGCGAATTCGCATGATGCCCGTCCCAAAGGCTTCGATAAGACCCAAGCGCAAAAAGACTTCGGCAAGAATACGATTGCGTCTAACGGATAGCATGTCGGACAGGTATTCATCGACGGTCATGCTTGCCGGCAAGCCGCCGGGTGAAGCGACTTCCACGCGGTCGTCGAACATCGAGATGCGGATGTGTGCGGGCGCATCCCAAGTTCTATGAACGACTGCATTGGTAATGGCCTCGCGGAACGCTTCGAGCGGAATGAGCTCCTTGCGGATCCGCTCCATCCCCTTGATCTCTTCGTAACAGTACTGAGTTTCGAAAAGCTCAAGGGCTCCGTCAATTTCCGCTAGAACGGATGCATGTTCAAGAGTTTTGCGCTGTTTAATGAGGTTGATAGTTTCACCAAACACTGCGATGTCGATACCCGGGAAGCCATTCTCGTCCGCAAGCAGCTCTGCCGCGTTATTGTAGGTTCCGGTTTCATCGAGCAGGCCAAGGGTTTTGAGAGTATCGGTTGTGAATGACTGAAGCGAAAGTTTTGCTGTTAGGCGATTCTCTAAAACGAAGAAAGATAAATCTTGTTTGTTTGCCGGGAGCTGCTCAAAGGAGAGGTTTTGACCCTCGAGTACAAGACGCGAAAGGCCTAGGGTATCAACTGGAATGGTCGCGGTGTCATTGCGCTTGTATGCCTTCGAGCGGTATAGGTAAGGCTTCGATCTGCCGGGAAAGACCGTAAGCTCCACGGTTGCATCGGGCTCGTCGATTTTTAGGGAGTAATCGGGCTGGGGGATGATCGAATCGTTAATCTTGTTTTCGATATCCAGGCAGGTCTGCTTGGGGTCATCGAGGCCAACGGCTTCTCCGTCGTCGTCAATTCCAAATAGAACGCGTCCTCCCGTGCCATTTGCATAAGCGGAGACGGTTTTAAGGAACGAATTAGTGACGCATTCCTTGAATTCAAGATCTTTGGATTCTTGCATCGTGATGCTCCGTTTCGCTTCAATTTGACATGAAAAATGACACGTAAAATTTTACACGTCATTTCACGCGTCAAAATTATGACACGAAAAAATTTGCGTGTCATTTTGCGTGTCAACGTGACGTGAAATGACACGCAAATGTGCGCAGGCGAGGCGTCCTGCTTAAAACCTAGACCAGGCGGGCGTAGTCCTGTGACTGGTGGTAAACGTGGGCGATGTAGATCGTTTCGCGCTCAAACTTGTAAAGACACACGTAGTTGTTGACGGGGAACGATCGGTAATTGCGTGCCGCCAACTCTCGTATGTGCGAGAGGGGCCGTAGGAGCGGCTGCTCGCGAAGCAGATCAAGCTGATATTCAAACTCAGCGACGAAATTGCCCGCTGCACGCGGATTCTTGAGGATTTGGGCAAGGTATCCGACGATACTCTCGTACTCATACCGCGCGCTTTTGAGTATCACGACGTTATAAGTCATATTTGTCTCGGATCGAAGTCGCGAAGGAGTCGTAGTCGCTGTAGTCACCTTGCGAGATCTCATCCTCTGCCAACATCATGCGAGACAGCAGCTTGGCCTTGGCGATTTCGTCTTGCATGAGGCGATACTGGTCGCTGCTGATGCAGTGCATGGCTTCGTAGCCGTTTTTGGTAACGGTGACATCGCGCTCAGACTCAACAAGCGCGGTAAATGCAGCAGTATCCTTCATATCTCGGACGGGCACACAAGCTGACATGGGTACCTCCTTTGCGTTGGGACACAATTGTACCACGGTATGTTAAAACGTCGGCGTCGTCGAATTATCTCAATCTGTAACAGTTGGGAATAGAAAACCGGGTTAGATGTTACAGATCGAGATATTCTGCTTCGGGCTAACCGTTTGTCTCGATCTGTAACAGGTAGACGTGAAAAACCGGGCTACGTGTTACAGATCGAGATCTTCAAGTTCGGGCCATTCGTTTGTCTTGATCTGTAACAGGTGGGACCGAGAAATTGGTCTATGTGTTACAGATCGAGACGAATGATCCGCACGGGCCGAACCAAAACAAAAAGGCCGCATGCGAACCCGTGGAGGGATTCGCATGCGGCCGACAGGGGGTATGCGGCAAAAGTTAGGCCATAAGCAGGCCGGTCTCCGCGACGTTCTTGTACCAGTACGCGCTCGCCTTGGGATAGCGCTTCTGGGTCTCAAAGTCGATGTAGAACAGGCCATAGCGCTTGTTATAGCCGTTGGTCCAGGAGAACTGGTCCTGCAGCGACCACACAAAGTAACCGTCGACGTTTACGCCGCCGTCGATTGCCTTGAGGATCCACGCGAGATGCTGACGCATGTAATCGATGCGAGGGGCGTCGTCGATAAAGCCGTCCTCGAAGTCGTCCTTATAGCCCATGCCGTTCTCGGTGATGTAGATCTTCTTGTAGTTGGGGTAATCGTTCTTAATGCGCAGCAGCAGGTCGTAGAGGCCCTCGGGATAGATAATCCAGTCCCAATCGGTGGTGGGTACGCCTTCGCGCACGCATGACTCGCCCACACCCTTGAGGAACCAGCGCGAGGATCCCTTGTCGCCGGTGCCATTGTGGTTGATGTCGTTTTCGCCCTCGGCAGCACGCAGGAACTGGCACTTGTAGGTGTTGACGCCCAGGCAATCGTTGTAGGGGAGCGCGGCGGTCAGCGCGGCGATGTCCTCGTCACGGACGTCGAGCTCGCCGCCGGCGATATGGGCCAGCTTGGTTGCGGCTTCCATGGTGTCGGCTGCATAGTGGCCGCGGAAAGTGGCGTCGAGCACCCAGCGGTTGTTGATGACATCGGCCATGCGAGCTGCCTCGCAGTCGGCAGCACTGTTGGGATCGAGGGGATACTTGGGCTCCAGGTTCTGGACAATGCCGATCTCGCCCTCAAAGCCGCCTTCATGGAAGGCGACGACAGCCTTGGCGTGGGCCACCATCATGTTGTGCATGAGCTGGAAAGCCTTGTCCAGGCGATACTTCTCGCCGTGCGGCCAGTTGCCAACGATAAAGCTGCCCTCGGCGGTCGCGGGAATCTCGTTAAAGGTAAACCAGTGCTTGACCTCGGTGAACTCGGCAAAGCAGAACTTGGCGTACTCGACGAAGGCATCGATGGTCGCGCGCGTCAAGAAGCCCTCGCCGCCGTCCTGGTAGAAGGCCTCGGGCGTATCGAAGTGATCGAGCGTGACATAGGGGATAACGTCAGCTTTGTTGCAAGTGGCAAAAAGCTCGTGATAGAAAGCGACGCCCTCGGGGTTAATCTCGCCAGTGCCACTGGGGAAGATACGGCTCCAAGCGATGGAGACGCGAATACCGTTAATGCCGAAGCGCTGGCACAAGTCGATATCGACCGGATATTTGTTGTAGAAATCGCTTGCGGGGTCGGGGGAGAAGCGACCCTGAGCAGCCAGGAAATCGTCCCAGGGCACTTTGCCCTTGCCGTGCGTGCGGGTCTCGCCCTCAACCTGGTAAGCGGCGGTGGCGCCGCCAAACACAAAGCCGTCGGGGAACTTCATGGGATTGGTCATGAGTCATCCTTTCTGTGGGATACGAATAGGGAGAGGTGCCCGAACTGGGGATCCGGGCACCAACAGGGGAGAAACTAGTCGAGGTTCTCGCGGAGCCACTTGATGGCGCCAGCAGGGTCGCGAGTAAGGTCGATATATTCCTTACCGCGCGGGGCGAGCAGCTTAATGCCCAGGCGATCGGTGTCGGCCTTCATGTCGTTGTAGTAGCTACGGACCTGCGGGGCGAGCACGATGACGTCGTACTGATCCATGATGGCAGTGTGCTGGCCATAAGCGCCGGCAGAGGAAGCGATGTTCTCTCCGGTCTGCGCGGCACCTTCCTTGATGGCATTGGCAAGCATGGCAGAGGTGCCGGCGCCGGCGCACAGGACGAGGACCTTCAGACCGTCGACATCCTTCTTGGCGGATGCGTCGGCGGCGGGCTCGGGCTGATCGGCGACAGGCTTGCTGTCGGCGGCAGCGGCGGTCGGCTCGACGGAAGCGGCGGTCTGCTCGACAGCGGGCGCAGAGG
>CABSMN010000016.1 GCA_902478765.1 uncultured Collinsella sp. | reverse complement strand
GATGCAGCGTAGTCTCGTGGGCTCGGAGATGTGTATAAGAGACAGTCTCTACTCTGTTGCATCTCTCGTGGGCGCCAGGCAAAGCGCCCACAAACTAGCCTCTCTTCATGAGCCCCGCAGTCCGCTCCGACTGCGGGGCTTTTGCTATTCACCTAGTCATTGGGGACGATCTTAAATGACTAGTAGTAGGCCCACATGGCTTCGATTTCATTGAGGACTTCTACGACGCCCCAGCGGCGGGCACTGCGGCTTTGCGAGTTGGGGTCGTAGACTCCCACTTGATCGGCATCGTCGATGCCCCAGAGCACGATATAGTGTCCAACGCTGGTAAAGGTGCCGGGACGAACCGATGCGATGATGGGCGCGCCCGAGCGCAGCGCCTGGGTGATGGAGCTGCGATCGATATGGAGTTCCGTTCCGTCAAGGCCCAGCCGCCATGCGCCGCTCGTCATAAACGACCACTCGGTGGCGCCGGTGGGCGCATAGTTGCCCGCCTCGGAAAGAGCGCACATATCGACCGGCGTCATATTGGTGTGGCCGGTCTTATAGATGTAGACCATGGTAAGACAGGTAGGGCCGCAGGCATTTTGGCGGATGGTACCGCCAGCGTAGGGCAGCTCCGACCATGCCGGGTCAATCTGATAGATGTGGGGCATGGTGCCGGCTTGCCACTGCGAACGCGGGGTCGAAAACGCAAACGAATAGCCGGGCGCGACCGGGGCCTTGAGCAGCTTATCCTCGGCGGTTGGATCGAGGCCGGCCGAGCCGTGGGAGATACAGGAGCTCATAAGCACAAAGACCAGACAGGTGAGGATAGAGCACAGTGCGAGGCGAAGTCGACGAGCTGACAGGGCGGGGGCATTCACGTACGATGTCGAGCGGTAAGGCTTGCCGTCGCGTCCGCCTTGGGGATGCGAAAAGAAGCGGTTGATATGGATGCCGGGCTGACGTGCGCCGTTGCGGCGCAGTTGCGGAACCTCGGCCTGACGCTGTCGAGTGCGCGCGCCCAAGCGGCTATCTTGCTGCGCGCTTGTGGCCGTACTCGGACGGCCACTCTGCCGTGCTCTGCTTGCCTGCTGCCGAGACGAAGGCCCGGGTTGCTCTTGAGGACGTTGCGGATTGCTGCTCGTGGCACTTCTGGGCGTCGGCGTGGTACGGCCACCAAGGCGAACGCTTTGTCGCCGTTGATCACCGTCGTTGTATCCGTATGCCATTCGTACCGCCTTGTCTCATATATAACCTGTCTATCCTACAAAAAAGATGTGCAACAAATGGGTGCGTGCGCCAAAAGCTCGGTAAACGGTACGAAAGGCGCAAAACACACGGCCTCAAAAACATCTCTATATGCGTCCGATGAGCGTACGCCCGTCGGGCGGGCGGCAACAATGGGCTGCAAACTGTGCCGTTCGTCCCAAAAATGGCGCCGCTCGTTTTGCAGTTCTGCCTTCGGTCGAGCTGCAAGCGGAGCTGCTGTGCCAAGGCCGTATCTTAAGGTCAGGAAATAAAAGCGCGCGGCGAAACGGACCGCGCAAGAGGTGACGTCAAGGGGCGTCAAAAAGGAAAGGAGGGGAACAATGGCGGACAAGAACGCAGAAGTTGCAGTCGAGGATAACGGCGGCATGAAGAAAACGCTTTCGCTCTGGAACTTCTTCACCATCGGTTTCGGTGCCATCATCGGTACCGGTTGGGTTCTGCAGGTCGGCGACTGGATGGTCGTGGGCGGCGGTCCCGTTCCCGCTATGATCGCATTCCTCTTGGGTGCAATCTTCCTCGTGCCCGTCGGAGCTGTTTTCGGTGAGCTCACGGCTGCTATCCCCATCTCGGGCGGCATCGTCGAGTATGTCGACCGTAGCTTTGGCCGTACGCTGAGCTACATCACCGGTTGGCTCCTGGCCCTGGGCAACGGCATCCTGTGCCCGTGGGAGGCCATCGCCATTTCGACCCTCGTGTCCGAGATGTTCGGCAGCCTGCCCGGTCTTGAGTGGCTGCGCGCCGTCAAGCTCTACACCATCTTGGGCGCCGACGTTTACTTGTTCCCGACGCTAATCGCGCTCGGCTTTGCAGTCTACGTCATCTTCCTCAACTTCCGCGGTGCCAGCTCGGCCGCCAAGCTCCAGGCCTTCCTGACCAAGGCTCTGCTCTGCGGCATGCTGCTCGCCATGGGTGTCTCGCTGTTCACCGGTTCGCCGGAACACGCCATGCCCGTGTTCTCCCAGGTCACCGGTGCTGGCGGCGGCAAGCCCGCTACCGAGGGCACCAGCCTGTTCGCCGGCATCGTGTCGGTCCTGGTTTTGACCCCGTTCTTCTACGCCGGTTTCGACACCATTCCTCAGCAGGCTGAGGAAGCAGCCGAGGGCCTCAACTGGAACAAGTTCGGCAAGATCATCTCCCTGGCCCTGCTGGCCGCCGGCGGCTTCTACATGGTCTGCATCTACTCGTTCGGCACCATCCTCGACTGGCATGAGTTTGTTAAGAGCCCGGTTCCCGCGCTTGCCTGCCTCAAGGGCATCAACATGCTCCTGTACCTGGCCATGCTCGTCATCGCCACGCTTGGACCCATGGGCCCGATGAACTCCTTCTACGGCGCCACGAGCCGCATCATGCTTGCCATGGGCCGCAAGGGCCAGCTGCCCGAGAAGTTCGCCGAGGTCGATCCCAAGTCCGGCGCTCCCAAGCTCGCCTGCGCCGTTCTGGGCGTCATCACCGTCATCGGTCCGTTCCTGGGCAAGAACATGCTCATCCCTCTGACCAACGTGTCGGCTCTCGCCTTCATCTTCTCCTGCGGCATGGTCGCTCTCGCTTGCCTGCGCATGCGCTTCACCGAGCCCGACCTGCCTCGTCCCTACGAGGTGCCCGGCGGCAAGTTTGGCATCAGCCTCGCTGTCGCTGCCTGCGCCGTCATCATTGGCCTGCTCGTGGTCCCGTTCTCTCCCGCCTCCCTCAACATGGTGGAGTGGAGCATCGTGATCGGCTGGCTGGCCGTTGGCCTGGCCCTCATGGCCTTCACCAATTCCCGCAAAAAATAACGCCTAGCCGGGGCGGATCGGGTGCGCGGACCCCTCTCTTCCGCGCACCGAACCCGGCACCACTTGGGTAGCTTTGTGAGGCCATAACCCAACATGGCCTCGCCCACTATATGGATCCATAAGGAGGAACCATGTCCACTAAGTATGCAATCGTTGGCGGCAAGCTCATCGACGGTACCGGCGCCGAGCCGGTCGAGAACTCCCTCGTTCTCGTCGACGACAACGGCAAGATCGAGTATGCCGGCGTCATGCAGGACCTTCCCGAGGGCGTTGAGGTCATCGACGCTGCCGGCAAGACCGTCCTTCCCGGCCTGATCGACACCCACCTGCACTTCTCGGGCAACCTGACCGACGATGACACCGACTGGGTCATGCAGCCGCTCCTCGAGAAGCAGGCCGTCGCCGTCAAGCAGGCCTATGACTGCCTCACCCACGGCCTCACCACCGTCTGCGAGATCGGCCGCTTTGGTATCCAGATCCGTGACTGCATCGACAAGGGCGTCTTCAAGGGCCCGCGCGTTCTGGCCACCGGCCTTGGCTTCTGCCGCGTTGCCGGCCACGGCGACTCCCACCACTGCAGCCAAGAGCTCAACAAGGAATCGCACCCCTGGGGCGATCAGGTCGACGGTCCTTGGGATCTGCGCAAGGCCGTCCGTCGTCGCCTGCGCGAGAACCCCGATGCCATCAAGATCTGGGCTACCGGTGGCGGCATCTGGCGCTGGGACTCCGGCCGCGACCAGCACTACTGCTCCGAGGAGATCCAGGCCGTGGTCGAAGAGGCAAAGATGGTCGGCATCCCCGTGTGGAGCCACTGCTACAACAACCACGCCGCTGCCTACGATTCCGTTCGCTTTGGCTGCGAGCAGCTGATTCACGGCTTCGATATCGATGAGCGCACCATGGACCTCATGGCCGAGCAGGGCACCTTCTTCACCCCGACGATCGCCTTCCTGCCCACCTGGTACGCCACCTATCCGCCCGTCTACGTCCCCGAGCTGCACGACAAGTACGAGGGCACCTTGGTCGAGAAGGAGCTGCAGCGCAACTACGACTGCCTGCGCGAGGCCAAGAAGCGCGGCGTCGTCATGACGATCGGCTCCGACTCCTTCTCCTTTGTTACCCCCTACGGCAACTGCTCCATCGAGGAGATGTACGAGTTCGTCGACAAGATCGGCTTCACCCCGGTCGAGACCATCACCTGTGCCACCCTCAACGGTGCCAAGATGTGCCACATCGAGGACGAGACCGGTTCCATCGAGGCCGGCAAGTGCGCCGACCTGCTGGTCGTCAACGGTGACGTCGCCGCCGACATCCACGTGCTCAACACCGACAACATGGACGTCATCATGAAGGACGGCTGGATTGTCGAGGGCGGCACCTTCGGCGAGGCAAACAAGTACAGCGCCTAAGCTACCGTTCATCGATGGCTTGATGTAAAACACAGTATTTAATTGCATAATGCAATGGAGAGGGTCGCTTGCGGCCCTCTTTATTGCTATGGGGTGCGTCGGTAAGAAGGAGATGACGGTGGATCTCAATAGGCTGATTCTGGGCAAGAGCTACAACTCTACCAAGGTCTTTCGTACCGCTCAGCATGTGGTTCAAGCCATCTTGCTCGGTATTGTCGTTCCGCTACTTATCCTGCTGCTCATCTGGGATCTAACCGATAATCCCAATCCCGTTCCGGCCGTTGTCGTCATTGCCGGCTTGGTCATGCTGTGCTTCTTCTTCTCGTACGTCTTTGTCGTTCCCGACGACCTCACATCGAGCGCAACCGACCGCACGCTCGCCATCGCTTCAAAAATATTCGCCTACACGTCGCGCGGCCTTACGCCCGAAGCTGCCCTGGGCGCCTCTAAGATCATCCTGTCCGAAACGATCGCCTCTGCCATCTGCTTTACCGACGGTAAGCAGGTGTTGGCGAGCTGGGGCGAGGACTCGGCAAAATGCCCCGCGGGCACCCCGGTGGTGCTGCGGACTACGCTCAACGTGATCAACAGCGGTGAGCAAAGCGTGTTCTCGCGCGATGCCTCGACCGAGACGGGTGGCTACTTTCCGCGCCTGCGCGCCGGTATTGTCGCACCGCTTACCGTGCGCGGGCATTGCGTGGGCACGCTCGAGCTGTATTATCCCCGTCTGAGCAGCATCGATATGCGCCAGACGGCGCTTGCTTCGGGCTTTGCCGACCTCATTTCCACGCAGCTTGCGAGCTTTGAGCTCGAGCGCCAGGACGAGCTTACGGCCCGCGTGGAGCTGCGCGCCTTGCAATCGCAGGTCGATCCTCATTTTCTGTTTAACACCATCAGCACCATCGTGTCGCTCGTGCGTACCGAGCCGGACAAGGCCAGGTCGCTGCTGATTGACTTTTCCAATTACTACCGTCAGACGCTTTCTGATTCCGATACCCTCACAACGCTCGAGCACGAGGTGGAACAGGGCACTCGCTATATCAATCTTATGCAGGCTCGTTATGGCGACGGTCGTCTGCGCGTCTCGGTCGATATCGACTTTGAGGTGCGCGATTGCATGGTACCGCCGTTTATCTTGCAGCCGTTGCTCGAAAACTGCATCAAGCACGCGCAGCGCGAGACCGAGCCGCTTTCTATTCATGTTAGGGCTTTCGAGACCGATGACGGTTTGGAGATCATCGTCGAGGACGATGGCATCGGTATGAGCGAAGAAGTCTGCGCGCATCTGTTTGAGCAGCATCGCCGAGAGGAGCCCGAGAGCATTACCGCCGACGGCTCCATCAAACGAGGCTGCGGCTTGGCGCTCTTCAACGTGCTTCAGCGCATCCATTTCTTTTACGGAGAAGATTCTGGCATGCGCGTGAAGTCCCAGGAGGGCGTTGGCACGCAGGTCATCGTCGAGCTGAACGGCAAGCCGCATGAGCCCGCGCCGTTGACGGCGTAGCACGCGGTTGGATTGAGAGAAAAAGAGGGGAAGCACATATGTCCGAAGGCTGGAACATCTTGGTGGTTGATGACGAACCTCCCATTAGGGCTGAGCTACGCTATCTGTTGGAAAAGGATACGCGTGTGGGCCAGATTGCCGAGGCGGGCAATGTCACCGAAGCCGTGGAGTCGATTCTGTCGAACAAGCCCGACGTGCTGTTTTTAGACATTACCATGCCCGGTCGCTCGGGAATTGAGCTTGCCGAGACGCTGCAGAACCTAAAGACGCCGCCGGTGGTTGTGTTTGTGACGGCGTTTGCCGAGTATGCGGCTGATGCCTATAACCTCGATGCCGTCGATTATGTCGTCAAGCCGGTCGAGGACGCACGCCTGTCAAAGGCACTCGACAAGATCGAGGCAGCCTTGGGTGTCCGTCGTGTTATCCACGCTCCGCGCCAGCCTTTGCGTCTGACGGTGGACCGCGGGGGCAAAAAGGTGTTCATTCCCGCCGCAGACGTCTGCTACTTTGAGGCGCGCGCCGATTTTTGCAACGCCATCTGCGCCGAGGGAACGTACCTGATCAATGAGTCGATCTCTTCGCTCGAGCGTCGCTTGGTCTCCGAGGGCTTTATTCGCGTTCATCGCAGCTATCTGGTCAATTTGGAAGACGTGCACAATGTCGAGATCGGTTCCACGGGTCTTATGGAGCTCAGCCTCGATCGCGTAACCTCGACGGTGCCCGTGTCCCGCCGTCGCGCTGCCGAGGTTAAAGCACACTTGGGGCTTGCGTAGACGGTCTGCGTGCCGTCGTTTACCATCGCAGGTTTGGCATGGGCGCGCGGTGGGCATAATGGGTGGCATCGAATGAAATCGAAAGGATCATTATGCCCGCGCTTATCACCCATCATCTGTTTGGCGAGGAAAGCATCGACCGTCTTCCGCAGGGCGTCATCACGTCCGATGAAGAGCGCATTGCCTTTATCTTGGGCAACCAAGGCCCCGACCCGTTTTTCTTTCACATTCTGACACCGCGTGTTTCCGACTGCACGCTGCTGGCGCAGGTCATGCATCGGTCGCGCATGTCTCGCCAGTTCGCGTGCCTGCGCGACGGCGTGTCGCATCTGCTGCCGCGCGACGCCAGCTTGGGTCGCGCCTTTGCGCTGGGCCTGCTGTCTCATTACGTGCTCGACCGCAACGCCCATCCTTTTGTCTATGAGCAGCAGTTTGGCATCGTGGAGTCCGATTCAGAGCTTGAGAACTCGAGCAGTCAGGTCCATGCCGTGATCGAGAGCGACCTGGATGTGCTGATGCTGCAGCTTAAACGCGATGGCGCTACGGTCGACGATTACCCGCCGGCGGGCGAGATCGTCACCACCGATCGCATCAATCGCGTGGCCGGCGTGCTGATGAGCTATGTTGCCGGACGCGTGTACGGCATTGACATTCCGGCGGGGGAGTACGGTGCTGCCGTTGCCAATATGCAGCGACTTTACCGCGCGATTGAGCCGGCCGGCTCCGCAAAGACGCGCGCGATCTCGCTGGTTGAGGGCTTGGTGCACGACTACTCGCTGCTCGACGGCCTTGCCCATCGCGTGACGACGGAGCTGCCCGAGCGCACCGGTAACCTGGGCCATCTGACATGGAAGAATCCCTTTACCGACGAGGTCTCGAACGAGAGTTTCCCCGAGGTCTTTGATCGCGCGCTGGTCGATTACGAGTGCACGGTCGCACGTTTTATCGAGACCGGCGACATGGACGCCGTGACCGGCCACATCAACTACAGCGGTCGCGTGCTCGAAGCCGATGAGGAGTTCGACCGCGAGGAATAGGGCCTGTGCGTGCCCCTTTGCCGAATCCTTACCGGCGGTTCTGGACAATTGGGGTACGATGAACTAACTGCATATCGGGCGAATACGAAGGGTCCCTGTCCATGAAATACACCAAGCTCGAGCGTAACTGGGTTATGTATGATGTGGGCAATTCGGCCCTCGTGCTGCTCAATACCTCGGTGGTGCCCATTTACTTTAACGCCATCAATACCGGCGCTTCCTCGGCCGACCTGGTGGTCGCCTGGGGCAATGCGCAGACGATCGCCTCGCTGGTCATTGCCATGCTCATGCCCATTCTGGGCGCGCTTGCCGACTACGCCGGCAACAAGATCAAGTTCTTCTTGGGCTTCTTCCTCACGGGCCTGGTGCTTTGCCTGGCGCAGGCTATCCCAATGTCCGCCATGGCATTTTTGACCGTGTACGTGCTGTGCACCATCGGCCTTAACTCTTCTATGACGTTCTACGACGCCATGCTGCCCGACATTACCACCGACGAGCGCATGGACGCCGTGTCCAGCTCGGGCTATGCCTGGGGCTATATCGGTTCCACCGTGCCGTTCGTCATCTGCCTGGCGCTCATCATGGGTGGCCCCGCTCTTGGCGTCCCCACCATGCTGGCAACGCGTCTGTCGTTTATCATCACTGGTGCCTGGTGGCTCATCTTTACCCTGCCGCTCATTCGCACCTATAAGCAAAAGTACGGTCGCGAGCGCGGTCCCGAGGACACCATCGGCCACATCGTGGGCGGTGTGTTCTCCGAGGTCGGACACACCATGCGCGAGATCGCCCACAACAAGACCGTGCTGGTCTACATGATCGCGTTCTTCTTCTATATCGACGGTGTGCACACGGTCATTTCCATGGCCACCAGTTACGGATCGGCCTTGGGCATCGATTCGACGCAGCTGGTCCTGGCGCTGCTCGTCACGCAGTTTGTTGCTTTTCCGTCTGCCATCATTTACGGCAAACTCGCCGGCCGCGTGGGCACGCTCAACATGATCCTGGTGGCGGTCGCCGCCTATATGGGCATCGTGCTCTTTGCCGCGTTCTTCCTCAAGACCGCCTTTGAGTTTTGGGTGCTTGCCATTTTGGTCGGCCTGTTCCAGGGCGGCGTGCAGGCGCTCAGCCGTAGCTACTTTGGCCGCATTATCCCCAAGGAAAAGTCCAACGAGTACTACGGCTTCTTTGACATCTTTGGTCGTTATGCAAGCGTTATGGGCACCTTCCTGGTGTCGGTCGTCACCTCGCTGACCGGCAACCCGTCGCTGGGCGTCCTTTCCATTGGTGTGCTGCTGGTCGTTGGCTTTATGCTGCTGGTCCGCCTGTCCCGCATGACTCGGGCGGCAGAGCATGCCGCATAGGAGCGAGCGGCTATTGTGTCTGTCCACGGTACTCTTTTGGGGTTATCCGCAATAAACATTGCGACTTGCGAGCAATGATTTGCCCAAGTGGGTATGATGGAATCAGCTAGGTCGCGGGGCGTCGCCTGTGTTTGGCGGCGTCCCGTTTTTGTGTTGCAGGGAGGGTAAGGCATGAACGCCACGGTCGTGATTCCAACGTATTGGGCGGGCGATGACGCTTGCGCAAACGCCCCTGGCACCTATGACCATTCGACGCGACTCAACGCCGACAATCCCGAACTCGACCGCTGCCTGGCCTCGCTTGAGCAGGTACGTGACATCCCGCGCATCATCCTTTTGGTGGTCTGTCCCGTTTCTGCCACAGCCGATGTGTCGCTGCGCGTGCACGAGATTGTCGACGCGCATCCCACGCTCAAGGTCACCGTTGTCACCAACACCCAGGCCTCGCGCATCGCAGACCGGGTTGCTCAGATCGCGCCCAAGGGTTCGGGCGAGTGCGTGAGCCTGCGAGGCTACGGTGCCATCCGCAACATGGGTCTGGCCTGTGCCGCTGTGCTGGGGCATGACGCGGTTATTTTTTTGGATGACGATGAGGCTGTCATCGATGCCGACTTTATGAAGCGCGCGACCTATGCGTTGGGGCAGCAGACGCGTCAGGGCTTGCCGATCTTGGTCAAGAGCGGCTATTTCTACGATCGCGACGGCTCGCCGCTGGCTCCCACGGACAAGGCGGGCATCTGCCATCGTTGGTGGACCAAGCGCATCGAGTTCAACCGTTGGATGAAAAAGGCGCTCTCGGGCACCCGCATCTCGCGCTCCAACTACGTGTGCGGCGGCCTGATGGCCCTGCATGCCCGCGCCTTTACGCGTGTGGCTTTTGACCCGTTTATCACCCGCGGCGAGGACTTGGATTACCTCTTTAACATGCGCATGTTTGGCTACGACGTGTGGTTCGATAATGAGTGGATCGTGCGCCATCTGCCTCCGGAGTCCGAAAAGCGCTCACCGCGCTTTATGCAGGATGTATACCGTTGGTACTACGAACGGGCCAAGTTGACATTCGCCGCGCATCAAAAGGAGCTCATTCCCGTTACGGCGGCATCGCTCATGCCCTACCCGGGCCCGTGGATTTCGCGCGAGCTCGACGACCGCGTGCGCAAGACCGCTATGGTCCGCAGCGTGTTTACCCGCGAGCATGAGGGCTACCTGCGCATTTGGCGCCATGGTATCGGCGAGGCAAAGGCCTATGCGCGCCAAAACGCTGCAAGCTACCTGCGTTTCCAGAGCTTTTGGCCCAAGATCATGGACGGGCTTTGGCGTGACGCACAACTGATCAGTATCCTGGAGGGGGCCGAATGATCGACCGCCGCGCCCAGCGCGATAGTTCAATATCAATCTTTCGCATCATTGCCGTTGCCTGCGCCATTTGCGTGCTGGTGTACTTTATTTTTGCCTTGGTGACCGGTATCGAGCCGATCGCCACGGTGATTGCCTGCGCGCTGCTGTGCATCTTTCTGTGCATCTTTATCTTTTTGACGCTCAATCCCGATTCGGTGCGCTCCCAGTACACCGAGGAGACGCTCTCGGTGGCCTCGGCCATGCTCGAGGACATTAAGGGCGGTCTGACGCAGGAGTCGGCGCGTTTGGTGTGCCGGCGCATTTTGCCCGAGACGCGCGCCATGACGGTGGCCATCACCGACGAGGGCAACGTGCTTGCCTGCGCGGGAGAGTTTGAGGAAAAACTACTGCCAGATTCTCCCATCCACACGCTTGTCACACGCTACGTTATCGAACATGGCATCGTGCAGTCGTTCAACCGTATGGCTGTCTCTTATACACATCTCCGAGCCCACGAGACTACGCTGCATC
>CABSMN010000015.1 GCA_902478765.1 uncultured Collinsella sp. | reverse complement strand
AAGAGACAGGTCCAGGCCTATGTCATGGGTGAGCACGGCGATTCCGAGTTTGTCGCTTGGTCCAGCGCTCAGGTTGCCGGCGTTCCGCTGAACACCTTCTGCGAGCTTCACGGTCATCTGGAGCATGAGGCTGCCGAGAAGCGCATCGCCGAGGACGTCAAGAACTCCGCCTACACCATCATCGAGAAGAAGCACGCCACCTACTATGGCGTCGCCATGGCCGTCAAGCGCATCTGCACTGCCGTCATGCGTGACGAGCAGACCGTTCTGCCCGTTTCCTCGCTCATGGTGGGCGAGTACGGCCTGTCCGATCTTGCCATCTCCATGCCGACCGTCGTTGGCCGCGACGGCGTTGTCTGCCGCGTCCCCGTGCCGCTGAACGATGACGAGCAGCATGAGCTTACCGCCTCCGCCAAGGCCCTCAAGGACATCATCGACAGCGTCGACTTCTCCTGCTAAATCAAGCTCGCTAGAGCGAAAAGCTACAATGAAGGCGTCCGAGCCCACACGGCCCGGGCGCCTTTTTGGTGCAAAGTAACCTGACCCCAATGCACCATAGTTGATGGGAGGGCCATGTCGGATTCGCCTAATTTTTTGACCTATGCCCAGACGGCGTTTGACCCGTTTGAGGAACGGCCGTTCTGCGCGGTGGATAGCCTGGTCTTTGCGTGGTTGTCCTATTTGCGTTTGCCGGGTGTTATGGCGGAGCTGACGAACTGGCAGGGCCTAGACGTACGCGAGCTGCTTCGTGCCGAGTGCTACCAGGACATGATTGGCGACCTGTGGGATCCAGAGGGGAGCAGGGCCTTGTTGGAGGCCGTGGCAGCAAGCCCTCGCTACCGTGGCGTGCACGTTTGCGGCTATCGTGCCGTGAGCGATGTGGTGGCGACAGAGCAGTTTGCAGCCATGGCGTTCCGGTTTCCGGCGGGGTTTAGCTACCTTTCCTTCCGGGGGACCGACAGCACGATTGTGGGCTGGAAAGAGGACTTCAACATGGCGTTCCGGTGTCCCGTGCCCTCCCAGGAATCTGCGGCGCGCTATGTGGACGAGGCGGCGGATGCGATTGGCGGGCCGCTTTTGTGCGGAGGTCATTCCAAGGGTGGAAACCTTGCGGTGTACGGTGCGGCGATGTGCTCCGATGTTGCCCGTGAGCGAATCGAACGGGTGTATTCCCATGATGGTCCGGGCTTCGTCGAGGAGTTTCTGAACGGCAACGCCTTTGCCGATCTTTCCGGTCGAATCGACAAGACGCTACCTCGGTCGTCGATCTTTGGCATGATGTTCGAGACGCAGGAGGACTATGCCATCGTTGAGAGCACCGAGTTCAGCCTGCTGCAGCATAATCCCTTTAGCTGGGTGGTTGATGGTCGCGACTTCGCGTACTGTGAGCGCCTGTCCGCCGGTGCTCGATACGTTGATGACTCCATTCGCGAGATGCTGCTTGCAGTGTCACCTAGCGAGCGCGAGCGTTTTGTAGATGCGTTGTTCTCCGTGTTTGAGGCTACGGGTGCTGAGCGGTTTGCGGATATTGCTGGGAATCTGCGCGAGAGCCTGCCCGTGATGCTCCAGACTGCGCAAGGCTTTGACGAGGATACGCGACGCTTTGTCTCGCAGACCATCGTGGCAATTCTTAAATGCGCACTGCTGCCCAAACGACCCCAGGTCGACATGCCCGCTGCCGGCAAGAGTTTGGCAGAACAGCTCGAGGCTTGGCAGTCCGAGCTCCTGCGCTAGCCATTGGCGCAAAGCAACCTGTCCCCGATGCACCAAGCTTCGATGCGCCTGGGGCAGGCTCGACCGCTATACTGGTTCGTGCTTAAATCGATCTAGAACGGAATGCCGTATATGAAAATCAATCACGCGATTCTGCATATCCTGGACTTTGACTCTGCCGTCAACGTCATGAGCCAGCGCGAGCTCGATATCGAGAGCCGTACCGTGCGCAACTTTGTGACCACGCATCTGCGCCGCGCACGAACCTCGGCCGACAATAAGCGCGCCACGTTTGCCGAGAACTCTGCGTTTGGCGGCGAGCTCAAGGGCTATTTCTTTGGCGAGCGCGAGTTCGTAGACCTGTCGCAGCAGATTGCGGAGTTCATTTCCTCCGAGCTTACCAAGGCCGAAAAAGCCGAGTCCACCGATGTGCTCGTGGCCGACTTTGACGACGACGAGGATGCCCGCTGGTTTGCCGTGATGCTGCTGGGCTCCAAACAGGCCTTTATGCACGAGGTGGGCCGCGAGGAGGGCGAGGTACGCAACGACATCGCGCGTCACTACGCCATTCTGCCGAACCCTTCGCAAAAGGTGCCGAGCTATGCCATCGTGCGCGCGAGCACCATGGAGATCGGCTATGTGGATAAGAAACGCAAGATTGCCGGCGAGGACCGTATGCTCATTCCCGACGGTCTGCTGCAGTGCGATACGGGCGTGTCGGGCAAGGAGGTCATCGACACCGTTACGCGTGTGGTCGAGGAAGTCGCCGAGGAGCACGGTGCCAATACGGCCGTAGCGCTCGCTAAGGTTAAGGCTGCCGTTGCCGAGAAGGTCGAGGATGACGAGGAGCTGCCGCCTTGGGATATCGTCGATGAGGTCTTTGAGGACGAGCCGGTCATCAAGGAAAGCGTGCGCGCAGCACTGACCGAGGAGAAGGTTCCCGAGCGCGTTCCCGTGGAGCGCAAGCAGGTCGAGCGTGCGGCCGTGCGCAACCACAAGATCCGTACCGACACGGGTATCGAAATCAGCTTCCCGGCCGAGATGGGTTCGAACTCCGAGTACATCGAGTTCGTCAATGAGCCCAACGGCCTCATCTCCATCGAGCTCAAAAACATCGGCAGCATCGAGAATCGATAAACTGCGCTTGGACGCTGCAAAAAGCAAAGGCCGAAGCTCCGATGGTGCTTCGGCCTTTTTTGCTTGGGATTGAACTGCGCTGCAGGTTGAGCATAAGTCAGCGAAAACGCGGTTTGTCAAAACCGCGTAACTATTAAAGCTGGCGCAGGCCTTCCTCGAGACCGGTCTTGCTGTCGGTCTTCTCGTCGCGCATCTTGATGACGCGGGCGGGGACACCGGCCACGACGGAACCGGCGGGGACGTCCTCGACGCACACGGCGCCGGCGGCAACGACAGCGCCCTTGCCTACGCGCACGCCTTCCAGGACCACGGCGTTGGCGCCGATCATGACATCGTCCTCGATGATGACGGGCGTGGCGCTTGCGGGTTCAACGACGCCTGCCAACACGGTTCCAGCGCCGATGTGGCAGTTCTTGCCCACGGTGGCGCGGCCGCCCAGCACGGCGCCCATGTCGATCATGGAGCCCTCACCGATGACGGAGCCGATATTGATGATGGCGCCCATCATGATGACGGCACGGTCGCCGATCTCGACGCGGTCGCGGATGATCGCGCCCGGCTCGATGCGGGCATTGATGCCCTTAAGGTCGAGCATAGGGACGGCGGAGTTGCGGCAGTCATTCTCGACGTCGTAGTAGTCGATGGAGTCGGCATTGGCATCGAGGATGGCCTTGAGCTCATCCCAGTCGCCAAAGACGGTCTTGCCACGACGGCCGCCGTAGACATGTGCGTCGCCCCAGGCAACCTTCATGCCGGGCTTCTCGCGCACGTACAGCTTGACGGGCGTTTTCTTGGGCGCGGTGGCGATGTAGTTGATAATCTCCTGTGCATCCATCTCGGCTGCATTGCTCATTTGCTGTCTCTCCTTTGGGTGGATCCGGTTGATACCTGGTTAGGCAAACATGACCTGGTCGAACGTATAGAAGCCGTGCTCGCGGGTGACGAGCTTCTGCGCGGCTGCCAGGGCGCCGTTGACGAAGATCTGACGGCTCGTGGCGCGATGCGTGAGCGTGACCTCCTCGTCCTGGCCAAAGAAGCTCACCTCGTGCACGCCGGCGACGGTGCCGCCGCGCAGCGAGTGCATACCGATTTCCTTGGGGTCGCGCGCGCCGCACATGCCCTCGCGTCCGTAGACGGGGTGGTAGCCTGCCTCGGGCTCGGTTTCGACGACGGCATCGAGCAGTAACTTGGCAGTGCCGCTGGGGGCGTCGACCTTTTGGTTATGGTGCGTCTCGACGATTTCGCAGTCAAAGCCGGGCAGCTCGCGTGTGGCCTGTGCTACCAGATGACGCAGGGCTGCGATACCGATGGAGTAATTGCCAGAGTGCATGACGCGGGCGTTCTGACCCAGCTCGCGCAGGCGATCCATCTGCTCGGGGGTGTAGCCTGTAGTGCCCGAGACCAACGCCGCGCCTGTACGCTCGACATAGGCGACGACGGCATCGAAGGTCACGACGTTCGAGAAGTCGATGATGACGTCGGCTGCCGGGGCGCTCTCGAGCTCGGACAGATCAAAACCGATCTGGGCGACGATATCAAAAACGGGCTGACCGGCGGCGTCGACAACGCCCTCGGCGGTGGTGCGGATGAGCGAGCCCATACGGCCCGTTCCCATAATGACGGTCTTAATCAAGCAGACCAGCTCCCTTCAGAGCATCGGTAAGTGCAGCGCGCGTGTCGTCTGCCATGGGGCACAGTGGCATGCGGTAGTTTGCCTCGATCATACCCATCTGAGCGAGCGCTTCCTTAACGGGGATGGGGTTGACCTCGCTAAAGAGGGCGTTAATGAGCGGCTGACCGGCAATCTGGATATCGCGGGCGTGCTCCACGTCGCCGTCCAGATAGGCGCGGCACATGTCGTGCACGAGCTGCGGTTGAACATCGGCCCACACGCTGATGGTGCCCGAGGCGCCCAGGCTCATGAGCGGTACGGTAAGTGCGTCCTCGCCCGAGTACATGCGGAAGTCGTCGGACAGCAGGTGTGCGATCTTGGCGGCATAGGCGACGTTGCCCGAGGCTTCCTTAATGCCCATGATGTTGGGGTGCGCGGCCAGGCGCTCCACGTTGTGCACGCTGATGCCGCAGCCGCAGCGGCCGGGGATGTTGTACAGGATGCAGGGGATGTCCACGGCGTCGGCCACGGTCTTAAAGTGCTGGTAGATGCCCTCTTCGTTAGACTTGTTGTAGTAGGGGGTAATGAGCAGCAGGCCGTCGGCGCCCAGTCCCTGATAGGTGAGCGACTTGGTGAGCATGGTCTGCGTGGAGTTAGAGCCCGAGCCGGCAATAACGGGGACGCGGCCCGCAACCTTCTTGACCACTGCGGCGACAACGGAGTTGTCCTCGTCGTCGGTCATCGTGGCGCTCTCGCCGGTGGTGCCCAGGGTGAGGATGGCATCGGTGCCATTTTGCAGGTGGAAATCGATAAGGCGCTCGAGCGCGTCAAAGTCGACGCTGCCGTCCTTTTTAAACGGCGTGACAAGGGCGACGATTGAGCCCTCGAGATTGCGGATGTCCATGTTCTTCTCCTTCGCTTCCGCGATCTGGATGCGTTTGTTCCATTGGGCGGCGACGGCCAGGCGCTCGTCCTGGGCGCGACGGCGGGCGCTTTCGGCGCGCGACTTGGCCAGCAGCTCACGGCCGCACGGCAGCACGTCGAGCGTGGCAAAATAATCGCCCGGGCGTTCGGCGCGTCGGATGAGGTCGGCCGAGCCATCGGGGCGCAGCAGGACCTCGGCGGAGCGCAGACGGCCGTTGTAGTTGTAGCCCATGGAGTAGCCATGTGCGCCGGTATCGTGGATCACGAGTACATCACCCATGTCGATCTGCGGCAGCTCGCGGTCGATAGCGAACTTATCGTTGTTCTCGCACAGATTGCCCGTAATGTCGTACGTGTTTGTGACCGGTGCTACGGTCTTGTCGGCGCCACCCGGCTGGCCCATCACCGTAATGTGGTGGTAGGCGCCATACATGGCAGGGCGAATCAGATCGACGGCGCTTGCGTCGACACCGATATAGTCCTTGTAGATCTGCTTCTCGTGGATGGCCTTGGTGACCAGGCACCCATAGGGGCCCATCATAAAGCGGCCCATCTCGGTGCAGATGGCCACATCGCCCATGCCGGCAGGAACCAGGATCTCGTCGTATGCCGTGTGTACCCCCTCGCCGATGGCGTGAATGTCGTTGGCCTGCTGTTCGGGCAGATAGGGGATACCGACGCCGCCGGACAGATTGATGAAGGCGACGTGTGCGCTAGTCTCGCGCTCCAGGCGCACGGCAAGCTCAAAGAGGATGCGCGCGAGCTTGGGGTAGTAGTCGTTGGTGACGGTGCTGCTGGCAAGGAATGCGTGGATGCCAAAGTTTTCGGCGCCCTTGGCCTTGAGCATACGGAAGGCCTCGAAGAGCTGCTCGGTGGTCATGCCATATTTGGAGTCGCCGGGGTTATCCATGATGCCGTTGGAGAGTTGGAATAGGCCGCCCGGATTAAAGCGGCAACTGACCGTCTTGGGGATGGGCCCCGCAACGCGCTCAAAGAACTCGATGTGGCTGATGTCGTCAAAGTTGACGATGGCACCCAGCTTGTCGGCAAGCTCAAAGTCCGCCGCCGGCGTGTCGTTGGACGAGAACATGATGTCGTGTCCCGTAATGCCCAGCGAGCGGGCGATCATGAGCTCGGTATAGCTCGAGCAATCGCAGCCGCAGCCGTATTCGTTGAGAATGGAGATGAGCGCCGGGTTGGGATTGGCCTTGACGGCAAAGTATTCCTTAAAGCCCGGGTTCCATGCAAAGGCATCGCGCACCTCTTGCATGTTACGGCGGATGCCCGCCTCGTCATATAGATGAAATGGCGTGGGGAACTGCTCGACGATATGCTCGAGCGTCTCCTTGTCCACAAACGGCTGCTTAGCCGCATATGCTTCGTTGGGGGTCAATGCCATGTCCCGTAAACCTCGCTATCCAGACGGCGCCATCTGCGCATCGAATCCGCATAGCAAGGACCCAATGTCCGGATAGCGCTCCCGCATTGCTGCAGACAGTCCTGCGGGTGTTTCCCGCAGGCCCACCAGGCTGTTCGTGCCCGAAAAGCCCAGTTCGGCGGGTTTCGCCTCCCCGCAGGGTCAAAGTCTGCCGACTCGCCCGCGGCTCATCGTGCCCGCGCCTCTATCAAGTGGTAAAGACCCTACCACGTTGCACTTTACCAAACAAGAGTATTCGTATATAACGTTTAAAAAATGCAGCATCATGCTAGAAACAAGGGTGCCACAATCCTGCGTCACAATAGGTGTCAACCGAGTCGTCCCATGAAAGGAATCCCTATGACCGAGCTCCAAGAACTCCGTCGTTATCGTCGCGACTTGCACCGCATTCCGGAGCTCGACTTCGATCTTCCGCAAACCATCGCCTATATCGAGGGCGTGCTCGCTCCGCTCGCCTGCGAGGTGACCCATCCGTGTCCCAGCTGTGTCTGCGCTTTCTTCGATGCCGGTACGGGCGCCGCGCATGCCACGGCGATTCGCGCCGACATGGACGCCCTGCCCATCGCGGAGGCATCGGGCGCGGCCTTTGCCTCGACGCATCCCGGTAAGATGCATGCGTGCGGTCACGACGGTCACATGGCCATGGCTCTCGCGGTGGCAACCTTTGTCGACCGTACGATCCGTGAGCGGCCGGGCGCCATTAAGCGCAATGTGCTCTTTGTGTTTCAGCCGGCCGAGGAAACGACCGGTGGTGCCAAGACGGTGTGCGAGAGCGGCGTGTTCGAGCGTTACGGGGCGGATCGCATCTTCGGCTTCCACGTGTGGCCCGATCTGCCCGCCGGCACGTTGGCGAGCTGCTCCGGTCCGCTGCTGGCGCGCTCAAGCGAGACACACATTCATATTCACGGGACGAGCATCCATATCGCTAAGACCTATGGCGTTCCGGTCGAGGAGTCGCACGATACGGCGCTGGCGGCTGCCAAGTTCTTGGTTGCCGAGCGCGAACTGATGGATGAGCTGGGTGCCGATGAGCCCTGCATTGGCAAGTTCGGCCTGCTGCAGGCAGGCACCGTCTGCAATGCGGTGGCGGGGGAGGCCCATGTTGCCGGCAGCCTACGTGTGTTTACGGACGACATGTTCGACCGCGCGCGCGAGGGCGTGCGCCGCGTGCTTGACGAGGCGTGCACCGCAACGGGCTGTACATATGACCTCGATTTTGCCGAGGGCTATCCGCCAGTCGATAACGACCCCGAGCTGTTCGCCCACATTGCGCCTGCCTTGTCCGAGCTGCAACTTGTGGACGAGCCTTTGTTGATTGCCGAGGACTTTGCTTTCTATCAGCGCCATCTGCCGGGCGTGTTCTTCTTGCTGGGCGCGGGCGTGCCAGAGGGACAAGAAAACCCGAGCGATTCGGATGACTGCCCCGCCTATGCCACGAGCGCTCTGCATACCGATACCATGCTCTTCGACGAGGAAATCCTACTCAAAGGCCTCGATGTCTACAAACGATTGCTTTTGCTTGACTAAGGCGTGAAGGACTATTTGTTCTAGAAAATACGAACAAACGTACGATATAATAGAGATGTAAGTCTATAGAAACGTTTGACGTTACTAACGTAAGGCGATACTATGATTGCATCGTATAAAGATGAGGATACCGAACGCTTTGCCATGGGTGTGCGGGTCAGGAGGTTCGTGCCCTTTGAGCGTGTTGCGTTGAGGAAGATTCGCCAACTGCAGGTTTGTGCTTCGCTTGATGATCTTCGCGTTCCACCGGGCAACCGCCTGGAAGCTTTGAAGGGCGATCGTGCCGGTCAATATAGCATCCGTGTTAACGAGCGCTATCGGGTCTGCTTTGAGTGGAGACAGGAGATGGCTTGGAATGTCGAAATCGTCGATTATCACAAGTGATGAGACTTCGGCCGATTTGTTGTCGCCGGTGACTCCTGGTGAGCTTCTCAAAGAGGAGTTTCTTGTTCCCATGGGCATTTCTCAATATCGCCTTGCGAAAGAGACCGGGATTCCGGCTCAGCGTATCGGGCAGATTGTCTTGGGAAAACGTCGCGTGACGGCCGACACCGACCTCCGTCTTTGCCGTTATTTTGGCCTGACGGATGGTTATTGGCTGCGCGCTCAGGTGGCGTTTGACCTTGAGGCCGAGAAAAGGCGGATTGAACCGGAACTCGATAAGATCGTTCCTGTTCAGCAGGCCATCGCACTGTAGTGCTCAAAGATGATGGGGGGTGGCGATGAGGCGACGCCGACAGTCTGCTGTATATAGTCCGGGCGGTTGCGGGTGCGGCTTGCTGCTGCTCCCGGTTATTGCTGTGAGTATAGGCGTGATGTTTGCACTTGCTGGGCTGGCTGCGGCGGCACTCGTACTGTTTATCACTGCCATCGGCGTGACGATTTGGCTTTATCGCAGTCGTGAACAGCGCCGCGCCGACGGTAAGACCAATGTAGGATGGATTGTCTTTTTGGTCATCGCCTACCTGCTGAGCATCAGCTATTTGGCCTTCTTTATCCTGTTGCTTGTGAGCACCTTTACTGGGGAATCCGTCACGGTGGGTTGATGCGCTGCCAGCAGACGGTCACGCAAAGTGCGTTTGCTCGGCGTCTGGATAGCTGCATTGGCCGTTTACCGCAACCTTAGCTCTCAGCTAATGAATTCAAGTTCAATCCTTTCTACGATGTGCTGTGTGCCGGCACGGTAGCCGGATCGTAGGAAGGATGAATAATGGCAAAAGAGGGAAAGAAGCCGATCGGCAAGATTGTCCTAGGCGTCATCGTGGTGCTGATTATCGTCGGTGCCGTGGGCTCTATGGGTGGCAATTCAACCGATTCGTCTGCGAGCGATTCGGCAAAACCTGCCGAGGCGACACAGCAGGCTGAGGAGCAAAAAGAACCGCAAGAACCGTATACCATTGCTGACGAGGCTGAAGACACCTCCAGTCAGTTTGCCTATAAGATCACGGGCACGCTTACCAATAACACGGACAAGGAAAAGAGCTACATTCAGATCGAGTATGTTCTGTATGATGCCGATGGCAACCAGGTTGGAACGGCTCTTGCAAACACCAATCATCTGAAGGCGGGCGGCTCCTGGAAGTTCGAGGCGCTGGGTACGGTGTCTCCCGACCAGGTTGCTAGCTGGGAGCGTTCGGACGTAAGCGGTTTCTAGCATGTTGCATGCACCGGGGGAGGTGAAGTCGTATGCCCGATAAAAAGCTGACCGAGGAGTTGCTCAATGAGCTTCTCGATGCGCCGAACATCGATGGCTATATCAGGGAGCACGACTTTGCCGCCCCGTCGCTTTCGGACTACCTGAAGCAGCTGCTGCAGGAAAAGGGCTTGGAGCGCTCGCGCGTGGTTCGTATGGCCGATCTCAATGAGACCTTTGGCTATCAGATCTTTACCGGTGCGCGTCACCCGAGTCGCAATAAGGTGCTGCAGATTGCCTTTGCGATGGCGCTGACGCTCAAAGAGGCCAACCGTGCACTGACGGCTGCCGGGGTAAGCGTCCTCAACTGCAAGGATCGCCGTGATGCGATTATCATCTTTTGCATCGATCGCGGGTGCAGCCTCCAAAAGGTCAACGAGGAGCTGTATCGCTTTGGCGAGGAGACGGTGAGTTAGCGGCTGATATCTGAGCCGGCGGAGCTGCCGAACAACGATGCAAACGAACGGGGCGCGGATGCCATGGGGTGTCTGCGCCCTGCGCTATGATGGAGGCTATGGATACTCAGACCCCAACATATTCCGATGACGAGCTGACCGCAGCGCTTGCCGAGCACCTGGCGTCGCTCGATCGCAACGACAGCTATCGCGTGGAGCGTGTACTTAAGCGCTCGTCCGTTGAAACAACCGAGCTCGTGTACTTTGAAGGGACCGGCGGTGGTTCGCTCGGCCCCTTTGTCCGTAAGCGCATCGATGCTTCGGCTCAAATCGGCGGGGCATACGAGCGTCTGTTTGCCGCCCAGCGGACAGGCAGGCGTTTTGAGCACCTGCCCAGAATCGTCGATTGTCGTCGTGTGGGCGACGAGCTCAACGTGGTTATGGAATACATCGAAGGGGAGACGCTCGGGGCGCTGGTGGACCGTCTGGGAGCCACCCCCGATTATGCGCACGAAATGTATCCTGCCCTATGCGATGCCTGTCTCTTATACACATCTCCGAGCCCACGAGACTACGCTGCATCTC
>CABSMN010000014.1 GCA_902478765.1 uncultured Collinsella sp. | reverse complement strand
CATCCCAGAGCTGCTGTCCCCGCAGCAAACTTCGCTTGCCATCTCGGTCGTGTACGGCGCGTTTTCCGTGGCGATGGTCTTTGTCACTTCGATCGGCAAGTTCGTGGCCGACACGCTCGATTGGCACGTGGCCATGTACGGTACGCTGACCTTTGCCGTTTTGATCTGCGGAGCGCTCGTGGCGTTTATGCCGCGCGCCGGACAGACCGACGAACCCGCTACCTTCCGCGAACAGGCGGGTCTGCTACGCGAACCGAGCATCATCACCGGCATGCTTATCTTTTTGTTTGGCGTGGGCTCGGTCTATGTATTCTACGGCTACGTTACGCCTTATCTTGAGCAGGTGCTGGGTATGGGCACTGTTCAGGCGAGCACCACGCTTATGGCCTACGGCGTGTTCTGCCTGATCTCGAACATCCTGGGCGGATGGATCGACGCACGTTTTGGCATGAAGGCACTGCTTGTGACGTTTGTGCTGCAGGCTGCGGCGTTGCTCGGGCTGTTTGCCGTGGGCGGCACCATGCCGCTCGCGCTGGTCTTTGTCTTTAGCTTGGCGCTGCTCATGTACCTGTTCTCAGTCTCGTGCATCACACACTTTATGGACGTGGCACGCAGCCGCCATCCCAAGTCGATGGTACTCGCAAGTTCGGTTGAGCCCATGGCGTTTAACGTCGGCATCTCGTTTGGCACTGCGGTGGGCGGCGCCGTGGTAAGCAGCGTTGGCATTGCCTACGTGGGCGCCGTGGGCGCTGCGTTCTCGCTTGTGGCCTGGGCACTCACGCTAGTAACGATTAAGCTGGCACGTTGGGAGCGCAAGCGGGCGAGGGCGTAAGCGCAGATGCGATACTCGAGCTCGATGATGGCGATCGAAAGGAAACCGCATATGCAACGTGTACTGTTTATCTGCCATGGGAACATCTGCCGCTCGACGATGGCTGAGTCGGTGTTTACCGAGCTCGTGCGCCGCGCTGGGCGCGAGGCGGAGTTTGTCATCGATTCCGCAGCGACCTCAACTGAGGAGATTGGCAACCCGCCGCACCACGGTACCGTTGCCAAGCTACGCGAGGCCGGAATTCCCATCGTCGCACATCGCGCACGTCAGGTGCGTCGCGCGGAGTATGGCGACTGGGATCGCATTGTCTATATGGATGCCGAGAACGCGCGCAGCCTGCGTCGCATCTTTGGCGACGACCCCGACGGCAAGATTTCGCGCTTGCTCGATTGGACCGAGCGCCCCGGCGACGTGGCCGATCCCTGGTACACCGGCAATTTCGATGCCACCTACCGCGATGTGCTCGACGGTTGCACCGCTATGCTCGAGCAACTGTAGGCTATCGAGCGCGCGAACCGCGCCATCGGCATACATCGAGGGAGGATTTTCTCCCATATGCAAATCGAGGGTGGATTATCTCCCACTTTGAATACGAAATTGCGTCCAAAACGGGAGATAATCCACCCTCGTTATCTTGGCGGGAGAAAATCCTCACTCGACTATTCGTCGACGATCTCGGCAAGCCAGACGTTTAACGTATCGACCTCGGGGCAGCAGAACTTTGCTGTGCCGGGCTCGTTGCCAGGCACGGCGCCTCCATAGCGCAGGATATCGATGTAGGGAAAGCCCACATGGCAGGCCATGGCGCACATCTTGCCCCGGTCGCGATCGAAATCAAAGACGTCGCCCGGCTTGTGACCATGGTGGCAGCGACACGCACCAAGCTGGTCCACGCAGCTCACGCGGATACGCGGACGCTTGTCACGCGGCGCGCCGAGCGGCTTGTTCTCGTCGGCGGACCCGGCGGCGCCCTCGCCGGCGTTACTCATGGTCGATCACATCCAGGCATGCCTCGATGGGAAGGCCGGCCGACTTGTCCTCTTGGTCGGCATTGCGCTCGATAAGCTCAGCCACCACACGCATGGCATCGGACGTCGCGCGCTGCAGACTCCAACCTGCCATAACGCGGCCGACGAGCACCGCCGAGAACGTGTCGCCCGTGCCCGGGAAATAGACCGGAATGAGCTCAAAGGGAATCGTGAAGTACTCCCCCGCTACATGGTCGTAACCGATAACCGCGTTCGTGCCATTGACCACGGCGCTCGTAATGACCACCGACTTGGCACCCAACTCGCGCACGGCGTCCACAAGGGCGCGGGCCTCATCGGGCGTGATCTGCTCTGCAATAGGCGTATCGGCGAGCAGACAGGCCTCGGTGTAGTTGGGCACCGCGTAGTCTGCGCACTCCAGCAGGTGCCGCATGAGGCCAATCGTGGACTCGGGCACGCCGGCATAGAGCTTGCCGTTGTCACCCATGATGGGATCGACAAACACCTTGGTGCCCTTTTGCGCGCGGCGGTGGCAAAAGTCCGAGATGATACGCGTCTCTTCCTCGGTCACGATAAAGCCGGTCGAGATGGCGTCGAACTCAAAGCCGAGCTCCTCCCAGATAGCGAGGCTTTGACGCACGTACTCGGTGGTGTCGTGGATGTAGAACTTGGGGTAGTTGAGCGTGTCAGAAACGAGCGCCGTCGGCAAGTTATGGATACGGTAGCCCATGTGCGACAGCACCGGCAGCATGGCGGAAAGCGCGACCTTGCCGTAGCCGCACATATCGTTAATCAGCAGCAGCTGAGTATTCTTCATGAGGGTCCCCCTTGGTTCGGGCGCGGCGCAGCAGCGCCACAGTGCGACTAAGTGTAGCGCAGGGGACGTTGTGAACGGGCGCTGGCACCGCAGAGGACGAATTGTTGCGGAAAGGTTACGGGAAGGAGGAAGTTAGTCGTTGGGGACGTTCTTAAATGACTAGTCGACACAAGGAGTGTCCCCAAATGCCGGCACATAAGGAACGTCCCTAAGTGCCGCTCGAACATAATAAGTTTGGTACCTTGACATTTATTTACCGTGCTCCTAAATTGGTTAGGCACAAAACAATTCAACTACCTAACTAAAGAAAGGAGCGACACCATGTGCGATGACCACATCGGCCTCTGCCCCCACACGCCGGGCGGCGACCCCCATGAACCCGCAGATGCGCCCGCGGCACAGTCCCAATCAGACGCGCTCGCCAAGCACATCCTAAACGGGCTGGGCTTCTGCGGCCACTTTCTGCACTTTCACGGCGGCGGCGCCTCGGGAAAGGCCCCCATCGTCTGCTTGCTCGCCAAGCAGCCAAACGGCGAGATGTCACAGCAGGAACTAGGCCTGCACTTTGATCTTAAGCCCGGTTCGCTTTCCGAGATTCTCTCCAAGATCGAATGCGCCGGCCTTATCGAGCGCAGCCGCAATCCCAAAGACCGGCGGCAGCTCACCATTCGCCTGACCGAAGCGGGATGGGAAAAGGCCCACGTAGAGCAGGCGGCCCGCATTCGCTTTAGAGAGCAGGCCTTTAGCGCGCTCACCCATGACGAGCGCGAGGACCTCGCCGAAATGCTCGATAAAATCCGCGTAACCTGGGAGGAACTGGATGATTAAAACCCTCATGGGCAGCATCCGCGACTATATGAAAGTCACCGTTGCCACGCCGCTGCTCGTGCTTGGCGAGGTGCTCTGCGAGATGCTGATTCCATTTATCACCGCCAACCTGATCGACGCTATCAAAGACGGCGCCACCGTAGCCGAGATGCTTCCCACCGCAGGCTTTTTGGTGCTCATCGCGCTGACGTCGCTTGCTTTTGGCGCCGCGGCCGGCGTCACCTGCAGCCATGCGAGCTGCGGGTTCGCCAAGAACCTGCGTCACGACCTGTTCTACAAGATCCAGACGTTCAGCTTTGCCAACATCGATGAGTTCTCGAGCTCATCGCTCGTCACGCGCCTGACCACCGATATCAACAACGTGCAGCAGGCCTTTATGATGATCATCCGTATCGCCGTGCGCGCGCCGCTGGTATTGATCTTCGCCTTTACCATGGCGTTTATCATGGGCGGCAGCGTCGCCATGGTCTACCTGGTCATCATTCCGCTGCTGGGCTTTGGACTGTTCTTTATCATCTTTAAGGTGCGCCCCATCTTCTCGCGCGTGTTCCACAAGTACGATGCCCTTAACGAGTCCGTCGAGGAAAACGTCACCGGCATGCGCGTGGTCAAGAGCTATGTGCGCGAAGACTTTGAGAAGGAGAAGTTCGCGACCGCCGCGCGCGACGTCCAGATGGACTTCACCCGCGCCGAGAAGCTGCTCGCCTTTAACAACCCCATGATGAACATCTGCGTCAACGGCGCGTTTGTCGTCATCATCTACCTGGGCTCCAAGCTCATCATCACGAGCCAGGGCACGCTGTTCGACGTGGGCCAGCTCTCCTCGACCTTTACCTATGGTTTCCAGATTCTCATGAGCCTGATGCAGCTGTCGATGATCTTTGTCATGGTGACCATGGCCGACGAATCGGCACACCGCATTGCCGAGGTACTGGCCGCCGAGCCCACGATCGCCGATCCCGCCGAGCCCGTGCTCGAGGTTGCCGACGGTTCCATCGACTTTGACCACGTGAGCTTTAAGTATTCCAAGCATGCGAAGCGCCAGGCGCTCGACGATATCGACCTGCACATTACGAGCGGCGAGACCATCGGCATCATCGGCGGCACCGGCTCGGCCAAGTCCACGCTCGTTAACCTCATCGCCCGCCTGTACGACACCACCGAAGGCGCTGTGCGCGTGGGCGGCGTGGACGTGCGCGACTACGACCTGGACGCGCTGCGTCACCAGGTCGCCATGGTGCTGCAGAAAAACGTGCTGTTTAGCGGCACCATCGCCGAGAACCTGCGTTGGGGCGACCCGAACGCCACCGACGAGGAAGTCCGCGAGGCAGCGCATCTGGCCTGCGCCGACGAGTTTGTCGACGGTTTCCCCAAGGGCTACGACACCTGGATCGAACAGGGCGGCTCTAATGTTTCGGGCGGTCAGAAGCAGCGCCTGTGCATTGCACGCGCCCTGCTGCGTCGCCCCAAGATCTTGATCCTGGATGACTCCACCAGCGCCGTCGACACCAAGACCGACGCAAAGATTCGCGCAGGGCTGGCAAGCTATCTGCCCAACACGACCAAGCTCATCATCGCCCAGCGCATCAGCTCCGTACAGGACGCAGACCGCATCATCGTCATGGAGGGCGGCCGAATCGCGCAGATCGGCAACCATGACGAGCTGCTTAAGACGAGCGAGATCTACCGCGAGACCTTTACCTCGCAAAACAAGATGTCTGCCGAGGGCGAAGGGGCCGTCGAGGCCGACACCGAGGCATCCGCAACGCAAGCTCAGACCCAGGAAGGAGGCGAGGCACATGAGTAAGGCAACGACCGCCGAGCGCGCGCTCAACCGTAAGGGCGGCACCATGTCGCGCCTCATCAAGACGCTCTTTGGCTTCTATCCCGTGCTTTTGCCCCTTGTCGTCGCCGGCGTGGTGCTCTGCGCCATCATCAACTCCATCGGCGCGACCTTCCTGCAGAGCGCCCTGCAGATTATTAGCGAATCGTGGCAGTCGGGCGATTGGGAAGCCGCACAGCCCAAGATTCTGCAGCTCGTGACCACCCTCGCCTGCATCTACGGCGTCGGTGTCCTGTCCTCGCTCTTCTGGAACCGCGCCATGGCTATCGTCACGCAGGGCTCGCTCGAGAAGCTGCGCGAGATGATGTTCAACCGCATGCAGGACCTGCCGATCCGCTACTTCGACACGCACCAGCGCGGCGATATCATGAGCCACTACACCAACGACATCGATACGCTGCGCCAGATGATCAGTCAGTCGCTGCCCAACCTGCTCATGACGATCATCATCATCGTCACGGTGTTCTTTATCATGCTGTACTACAGCGTGTGGATGTGCCTGGTCATCATCGCCGGCGTCGCCTTTATGACCTTTATGACCAAGCTGCTCGGATCCAACTCCGCGCGCTTCTTCATTGCGCAGCAGACCGAGCTTGGCGTGGTCGAGGGCCATATCGAGGAGGTCATGAACGGCCAGAAGGTCGTCAAGGCGTTCTGCCACGAGTCTGCCGCCGAGGCCGATTTTGACGAGCGCAACGAAAAGCTCTTCGAGGTCTCCCAGAAGGCCAACATGTACGCCAACATCCTCATGCCCATCCTTATGAACCTGGGCAACCTGCTCTACGTGCTGGTCGCACTGGCGGGCGGCATTTTCCTGGCGCTGGGCGTGCCCAACCTGAGTATCTCGGGCATGGCGCTGTCCATCGCCGTCGTGGTGCCGTTCCTCAACATGACCAAGCAGTTCTGCGGACAGATCGGCCAGATCTCGCAGCAGATCAACGCCGTGGTCATGGGCCTCGCCGGCGCCGACCGCATCTTTGAGCTCATCGACGAGAAGCCCGAGGCCGACGAAGGCTACGTGACGCTCGTCAACGCACAGGTGAACCCCGAGACCTGGGAGTTCGAAGAGGCCGACCACCACACCGGCATGTGGGCATGGAAACATCCGCACCGCGCAACCGGCGAGATCGAGTACGTACCGCTGCGCGGCGACCTGGTCATGGACAACGTCGACTTTGGCTACACGCCCGACCACGAGGTGCTGCACGGCGTGTCCGTGTTTGCCAAGCCGGGCCAGAAGGTCGCGTTTGTCGGCGCCACCGGTGCCGGCAAGACGACCATCACCAACCTCATCAACCGCTTCTATGACATCGCCGACGGCAAGATTCGCTACGACGGCATCAACGTCAACAAGATCCGCAAGGCCGATCTGCGCCGCTCGCTGGGCGTCGTGCTGCAGGACGTGAACCTGTTCACCGGCACCGTGATGGATAACATCCGCTACGGCAACCTGGATGCGACCGACGAGGAGTGCATCGCGGCGGCCAAGCTCGCGGGCGCGGACGACTTTATCACCCGCCTGCCCGACGGCTACGACACCATGCTCACCGGCAACGGCGCCCAGCTGTCGCAGGGCCAGCGCCAGCTGATCTCGATCGCCCGCGCCGCCGTCGCCGATCCGCCGGCAATGATCCTGGACGAGGCCACGAGCTCCATCGACACCCGCACCGAAGCCATCGTGCAGGCGGGCATGGACAAGCTCATGGAGGGCCGCACGACGTTTGTCATCGCACACCGCCTGTCCACCGTGCGCAACTCCGACGCGATCATCTGTCTGGACCACGGCCGTATCATCGAGCGCGGCAACCACGACGAGCTAATCGCCAAGCGCGGATATTACTACCAGCTGTACACGGGTGCGTTTGAGCTGGAGTAGGACCGGTTACTGACGCGTGATCAGCCCGTCGTTTAAATCGAAATAAAGGTTAGTGAGGCCCTGGCCGTTTGGCCAGGGCCTCGTTTTGTGTAAGCTACTTGAGGAGTTGGGCCATGGCGTTGACGAATTTTTGTACTTGGAGGGTGGGCTCGAGCGGGTAGTGCAAGAAGACCGGCACCTCGCGGCCACATAGGAACGGCACGCCTACAAAAGCCGGGTGCACGCCCGACCACGCCCCGCAGGTGAGCACCGCGTCGCCCTTTTCCTCCGCCTCGTTAAAAAGCGCAAAGTCAAAGCTATCCACGTCGATCACGTCCACGCCGCCGTCGGCCAAAAGGTCGATGCGCAGGCTGTCCATGGCGTCGTTGCCGTGACGGAGCACGCGCAGGCGCATGCCCTCCAGGTCGGCAACTGTGATGCGCGTCTTGCGCGCAAGCGGGCTCGTGCGCGGCACGTCGATATAAAACGGCACGGTAACGATGCGGAGCTTTTGGCAGGCATCACCCCAGCGCGGGATCGAAAAACTCGACTGCACCACATCCACCTCGCGCCCCAGACTGCGCATGACGGTCTCGCGCTCATCGTAAAGGTCCCCCACCGGCACAATCTCAAAGCGCAGCGACGGCTCCAGCTCGTGCACACTCGGCCACATCGACAGCGTTTGGCGCCCCGGGCACATCATCGACACGCCCAGACGCACGGCGCCGCCATCGCCCGCTGCGCGTCGGGCACGGCGCAACGCATCCTCGGACTGACGCATGATCGAGCGCGCATCGTCTACCAGCAGCGCACCCGCCGGCGTCACCTTAACGCCCGAATGCGAGCGCTCGAACAACGTGATGCCAAACTCGGCCTCGAACCCCGACACCTGTTTGACGAGAGCCGGGGTCGACACACGTAGTTTTGCCGCCGCGCGCGAGAAGCTTCCCAGCTCCGCGGCGGCCGATATGGCCTCAAGTCGTCGATCGTACACGTCAATCTCCCGTTTTCGCGCCCGTGGCCACATGGTGCCACAGGAGGTTGTTTTCGCAGGTCATGCGCTCAATTGAGAATAAACTGCATCGCACAGTGTAAATCTATGGTTAACGCCATTCTAACAAATATGCAATTCACCTGCGCAAATGCAAAGCATACGATAACCAGCGAAAACCACGTGGGTCGATTAATGGGAGCGACCCACCGGGAGGCACAAGAAGGGAAGTTCCTATGAGCAATTGGCTTAAGCTCGAGGGCGATGTCTGCGCCGTGACCGGCGCGCTCGGCGGTATGGGCGTCGAGATTTGCCGCGAGTTCGCCCGCAACGGCGCCAACGTCGTCTTGCTCGACCTAGACGAGGAGAAGGTCAAGGCAGCAGCCGCCGACCTCGCCGCCGAGTTTGGTATCCACGCCGAGGGCTACAAGATGAACGCCACCGACGAGGCCGAGGTTCAGGCTGCCGTCGACGCCACCATCGCCAACTTCGGCCGCGTCGACGTTCTCGTCAACACCGCCGGCATCCTGCGCTTCGCCGCCATGGAGGACCTGCCGCTAAGCGACTGGGAGCAGGTGCTCAACGTCAACCTCACCGGCTACTTCATCACCTCGCAGCGCTTTGGTCGCGAGATGATCAAGGCCGGCCAGGGCCGCCTGGTGCACATCTCGACCGTTGCCAGCCACTCCCCCGAGACGTTCTCGGGCGTGTACAGCTCCACCAAGGCGGGCGTCAACATGATGTCCAAGATGCTCGCCGCCGAGTGGGGCCCCTACGGCGTCCGCTCCAACTGCGTCGAGCCCTGCTTTGTCAAGACACCCATGTCGGCAAGCTTTTACGCCGATCCCGAGGTCGAGAAGAGCCGCAGCCGCCTCATCGCCACGCGCCGCATCGGCGAGGTCAGCGATATCGCCAACGCCGTCATGTTCCTGGCGTCCAAGCGCTCGGACTTTACCACCGGCGACGCCATCAAGGTCGACGGCGGCTTCTCCAACATGATGGGCGACCTCACCGCCAAGCCCGGCGGCCGCCGCGCCTTTGCCGACAACTACCTCAAGAACAAGGGCGTCGAGCTCTGGTCCGATGAGTCCGGCGTCGCAAAGCCGACTGACCAGTAAACCAGCCCGGTAGAAAGGGGCGCGGGGCAAGCACCTCAGCGGCGTTTGCCCCTCCCCTCCCCCGTATCGATTAGAAAGAGTCCAATGGCTTCCACCAACTCCAACAAGGGTCGCGCCGTCGTGCTTTCCGCCGCGTGCGTCACCATGTTCTTCATCAGCTCCATCGCGCTGTACTCCGTCGTGTCCAAGAACCTGCTCGCCGTCTACCCCGAGTGGTCGAGCGCCCTTACCTGGGCGTTCCCAGTCTTTCAGACCATCATGGCCGTGACAGGCA
Source organism: uncultured Collinsella sp. (assembly GCA_902478765.1). GTDB lineage: Bacteria > Actinomycetota > Coriobacteriia > Coriobacteriales > Coriobacteriaceae > Collinsella. Next base: position 1,570 of record CABSMN010000014.1, on the reverse strand, counting down.
TCTTCGCCGGCCGCATCTCCGACAAGATCGGCCCCCGCAACGTCGTGATCGCCGCCGCCGTGTGCTACGGCGTGGGCTGGTTCATGTCCGGCACCGTCACCGAGCCGTGGCAGTTCTACCTGTGGTTCTCGCTCGTCGCCGCCGTCGGCAACGGCCTGGGTTACAACCCCGCGCTCACGACCGGCCAAAAGTGGTTCATCGACAAGAAGGGCCTCGCCTCCGGCATCACCCTGGCCGCTTCGACCGCCGGCCCCGCTGTGCTGTCCCCGGTGCTCGCCTCGCTGCTCATCCCGAGTCTGGGCATCTTTGGCGCCCTCAAGGCACTCGGCGTCATCTTCTTTGTGACGATCGCCGCCTCCGCCCTGTTCCTGAAGGCCCCCGAGGCCGGTTGGCTGCCCGAGGGCTTCGAGGCCCCCAAGGGCGGCGCGCACGCCGGTACCTTCGGCGACCTCACCCCGGGCGAGATGGTCAAGACCCCGCGCTTCTGGGTCCTCATCGTCACCTTCGCCTTTGCCGCCACCGCGGGCACCCTGCTCGTGGGCAAGGTTGCCTCCATCGCTGCCGTCCAGCTCTTCGCCGACCCCACGAGCGCCGCGGCTGTCGCCCTCGGCGGCGTGGTCGTCTCCGTCAACACCTGCGCCAACCTGGTCGGCCGTCTGTCCTTTGGTCAGATCATCGACAAGCTCGGCGCCTACAAGTCGCTGCTCATCAGCCTTGTCGTGACCATCGTCGCCCTCGTCATCATGTCAATGAGCTTTACGCAGAGCATGTTCTTTGTGGCGCTCGCCCTGCTCGGCTTTAGCTTTGGCGCCCTGCTCGTCATCTACCCGCCGCTCACCGGTGGCGCCTTTGGCACCAGCAACATCGGCGTCAACTACGGCATCATGTTTTTAGGCTATGCCGCTTCCACCTGGATCAGCCAGCCCATCACCGCCGTGCTGTATCACGCCGAGGCCGGCAGCGCCGCCTACCAGCAGTCCTTCTACGGCGCCATTGTGATTGCCGCCATCGCCGTCGTGCTCACCGTCTACATGATGGTCTCCGACAGCAAGAAGAAGTCCGCCTAGTTTTACCGATGCGACAAAGGGACTGTCCCTTTGTCGCATTCCACCGGTCACCAGTATTAAGGAGTCGAAATGTCTGAGCTCAACCCCGTCCGCATTGCCGTCATCGGCGCCGGCGCCATGGGCCGCAACCACATCCGCTTTGTCACCGAGGAGCCCGAGGCCGAGCTCGTCGCCATCGCCGACGCCTTTGAGGGCGCCCGTGCCACGGCCGAGGCCGCCGGCGTGCCGTTTTACACCGATCCCGCCCAGATGATGGACGAGGTCAAGCCCGAGGCCGTCATCATCGCCACCCCCAACGACCTGCATCTGGGCGTTGCCCGCGAGGCCGTGAAGCGCAACATCGTGCCGCTGGTCGAAAAGCCAATCTCCAACGACCTCGAGGATGCCCAGGCCTTCGCCGCCGAGGCCGAGACCGCCGGCGTGCCCGTGCTCGTGGGCCAGCACCGTCGCCACAACCCCTTCGTCAACAAGGCCAAGGAGATCATTGAGTCCGGTGAGCTGGG
>CABSMN010000013.1 GCA_902478765.1 uncultured Collinsella sp. | reverse complement strand
TCTAGCTTCGTCGGCAGCGTCAGATGTGTATAAGAGACAGCCGCGCCCCGACGGGTTCGAACCCATGAAAAGGCGACAAAAAAGACGGCCAACCGAAGTTGACCGTCTCAACAATCTTTGGGTGGGCCGTCAGGGGTTCGAACCCTGGACCTTGGGATTAAAAGTCCCCTGCTCTGCCAGCTGAGCTAACGGCCCGCGGGTGGCATTGTACCACGGTCTGGGACTATTCCCAACTCCATTGGCCGTTCTGGAAAATCACAACTTCACGTCCATCAGGCGTAATGCCCGTAATATCGATGTCGTCCGTGCCGATCATAAAATCGACGTGCGTGCTCGAGACGTTAACACCATGCTCCAGGAGCTCCTCCTTGGACATGTCATACCCACCCTCGATGCATTCGGGGAAACCGACACCTAGCGCGAGATGGCAGCTAGCGTTCTCGTCATAGAGCGTATCGTAGAACAGAACACCACTTTCGCGGATCGGCGTGTTCTTGGAAATGAGCGCGACCTCTCCCAGGTGAGCAGCGCCCTCGTCAGTATCGATGATACTTGCGAGCGTTGCCTTGCCCACGCGGGCGTCGTAGTCCACCACGCGGCCGCCCTCGAATTTAATCCAAAAATCGTCGACCTTATTGCCGTGGTGGATGAGCGGCATGGCCGAGTACACGATACCGTCGGCGCGCATGCGATCGGGCGAAGTGAAGACTTCCTCGGTGGGAATGTTGGGGAAGAAGGGGTGCCCATCGGGCGTCTTGCCCTTGCCGCCGGCCCACTCGTGACCCTTCGTCATGCCAATCGTCAGATCGGTTCCATTTGCCGCGGTGTAATGCAGGTAGTCGAAACGATTGTCGTTCAGGAAACGCAGGTTCTTTTCGAATGCGGCGTCATGGAGTTCCCAGTCGCTCTCTGGGTCCTGGCCATCGGCGCGCGCGGTGTGCAGAATCGCATTCCACAGCTTATAGATTGCAACCTCATCGGCGTCTTCCGGGAACACCTCGTGCGCCCAAGCCACGACCGGAGCGCCGGCGATGCACCACGGATTGATGTTGTAATCCAGTCCACGGCGGAAAACTTTGCACTGCGTATTCCTCGCCTTTGATGCCGCGGCCGGCTTGGCTGGATCGATGCCCTTGAGGGCCGCAGGATCCGCACCCTCGATAAAGACAAAGCAGGCACCATCCTGGGCCAAGGAATCCAGCTGCATGCGCTTCCACTCGGACGTCTGCTCAAAATAGCTTTTCTCGACATGCTCGTACGTGAGCCTCGTCACGGCATCATCGGCCCAAATGACCGTCACGTGGCCGGCGCCGGCAGCATAGGCCTCCGCGACCACCACGCGCGCAAACGGCGCGCACTCGACCGGAGACTGAACGACGACCTCCTGGCCGGGCTTGACGTTTACGCCCTTGCGGACGACCAGGCGCGCGTAGTTTTTAATCTTGGGCTCCAGGGCCTTCATGCCCTCCAGAGCCTCTTCGACCGTCAGGGCAGCTCGAATCATGTGCCACTCCATCTATCTATAGAACAGTAAAAAGGCGCGCCGCAAAAACGACGCGCCTTATATCTTAGCGATAAGTATGTATGCAAACGCTACTTCTTCTTGGAGTCCTTCTTGTCCTCCTCGGCAGCCGCGCGCTCAATAAGAGCGTTGAGCTTGTTCTCGGACATGCCCTCGGCCTGCGCGCGGTACATGTTGCGCAGGGGACGAATACGAGCGAAGTCATAGATAAAGTCGCCCAAAATGATGACGTAGGACAAAACAATGCCGACCATCTGGACAGGGCTGGACACCATGCCAGCGGGAGCGAAGTACAGCGAGGCCCAAATTGCCACGACGAGCACCATGCCAATGGCGAGCACAATCCACCAGATGCGACGGCGCCTGGTGTAGTCCTCGTCCTGCTTGAGGAGGATATTCGACACCGTATAGATGCGGTCCTCCTTGGCGCGCTGCTTAGCCTTGCGGGCGCGCTTCTCCTCTTTAGAGAGGCCCTCGAGGTTCTCGCCCTTCTCGAGCTCTTTGCGGCGTGCCTTAGACGAAGCCGGCACGACGCGAACGGAGCTCGCTGCTTGGCGGGCGGGCTTAGCAGATGCGGCAGACTTGCGCGCAACCCCGGTAACTTCGTGGGATTGCGTGCGCTTGTTCGTGGCGCTACGGGTACTCACTTATGCGTTCTCCTTCATGCTTGTGAACTGGGAGCCCGTGATGATCTGGAAGGCCTCGCGATAGCGCTCGGACGTGCCATCGATGACCTCGGCGGGCAGGTGCGGGGTCTCCCCCGTCATATCCCAGTTGGCCTTGAGCCAATTGCGGACGAATTGCTTGTCGTAGCTAGGCTGGATCTTGCCCTCCTCGTAGCTGGCAGCAGGCCAGAAACGGCTGGAGTCGGGCGTGAGGCACTCGTCGATCAGCGTGACCTTGCCATCAATAACACCAAACTCGAACTTGGTGTCGGCAATGATGATGCCACGGGTCGCGGCGTACTCGGCAGCGGCCTTGTAGATCTTGAGGGAAAGGTCACGAATCTGCGTGGCGATGTCCTCGCCCACGATCTCGCAGCAACGCTCGAACGAGATGTTCTCGTCGTGGTCACCGATCTCGGCCTTCGTGGACGGCGTGAACAGCGGCTCAGGAAGCTTGGAAGCCTCGGTCAGGCCCTCAGGCAGCTGGATGCCGCAGACGGTGCCGTTCTCGTCGTAGGTCTTCTTGCCCGAACCGGTCAGATAGCCGCGGACGATGCACTCGATAGGAATCGTCTGGGCCTTCTTAACCAGCATGGCGCGGCCAGCGAGGTAGTCACGATACTCAGCAAACTCCTCGGGGAAATCCGCCGGGTCGATGGAAACGAGATGGTTGGGGACGATGTCGGCAAACTTATCGAACCAGAATGCCGAGATGCGATTGAGTACCTCTCCCTTAAACGGAATCTCGTCGGGAAGAATGAAGTCGAACGCAGAAATGCGGTCGGTGGCGACCATCAGCAGGTTTTCACCGGCATCGTAAATATCACGAACCTTGCCACGGGAATCCGGACGACGCTCCATCGTTGTCACGTGAGTCACTCCTTACCTAAATACGACAGAAATGCGGGTTCTTTCCCGCATGTTTTCGCAAACTCGGAGCGGCAGGGACGCGGCCCCTCCTTCACCGAATAGCGAAAAGCTAGTGCTCCATTGTAGTAGATGCCGCGTCTGCCGTGTGCTCGCGGGGCAGATGAATTGTAAAAGTCGTACCCTTTCCAAGCTCCGACTCCACGGATATGTAGCCATGGTGACGCTCGACGATCTGCTTAGTCACGGCGAGGCCAACGCCCAGGCCGCCAGCTTCGCGGGCGCGGCTGGCATCGGCGCGCCAAAACCGCCCGAAGATGCGCGACAAATCGTCCTTGGCAATACCGATGCCGGTATCAGAAACGGCAATGCTGACGTGCTTGCGGTCACTGAGCACCGACACCACGACCCAACCGCCCTCGGGGGTGTAGCGCATGGCGTTGCTCATGAGGTTGATAACACATTGCGTGATCATGTCGGGATCGGCCTCGACGACATCGTCGTGACCCTGGGTCTCGTCCGCAAAACGCAGGCGCAGATCGCGGTCGACAAACAGGCGCTCCTGGGCATTAACGATGGAACGCACGAAAGGAACCATGTCCACCGGCTCAAGGTTGAGCGGAGCCGTGCTGTTTTCCATGCGCGACAGGTCGAGCATCTGCTGCACCAGACGAGCCAGGCGACGCGTCTCGGAAGCAACGGTTTCCAAATGCTCATCGTCGGTGGGATACACGCCATCCTGCATGGCCTCGACCGTTGCGAGCATGGCCATAAGCGGCGTGCGAAGCTCGTGTGCAACGTCTGAGGTCAGGCGCTTCTCGTGTTTCATATCCTTCTCGAGCGAAGTGGCCATCTCATCGAAGGTCTCACCCAGCTGATCGATCTCGTCATCACCGCGCAGTCCCGTGCGAGCCGACAGGTCGCCGTCACGGATTTGCTTTGCGGTACTGGTGATGCGATGAATCGGCTTGGTGAGCATGCGCGACACGAGCGATCCGATAACGACCGAAATGCAGATTGCAACAACCGCGGCGAGGGCCATGGCGTTAAAGGTCTTCTCCCTAAACGCAGAGTCCGCCTTGGTGAGCAGAGCGTCGGAGCCGATGGCCCACAGCTTTACCTGTCCGACATGCTCGCCGGAAGACGTTACAATCTCGACGTTAGCAACGCTATCGGAGTCGGTTGGAGCAGACGAGACCGGGCTATGCGATGCCCTCTTGCCGCTCGTGTCGTCGGTCGTAGCCTGGTTTTCGCGTACATCGGCGGTGGCGCTTGCCGAGGGCCAGGAATCGTCATAAACGATCACGCCCTTTTTATTGACGACCTGCATGCCCAGATCGTCGGAAACCAAACTCGACGTTGCGACCGTGCGCAGTTCTCCCGCGGTCCAAGAGCCGTTTTCCTCATATGAGGTTGCCAACTTCTCGGCAGCGGAATTTGCGATTTCGACGATATTGGAGCGTGTGTAATCCGAAAAGACCGTGCCCCACACAACAGAGACAACGCCCACCAGCACCAATACCGTCATGAGCGATGTCAGAGCAAAAGCAAGTGCCATGCGCGAGGGATAGCTCATCGTTGGCCGTGAATCGGTACGAGGCGTGTTCCAACTAGCCTTGGAACCCGCCTCGCTCTCCTGCTTGTGCTTTTGTCCGATTTCAAAGCGCGCAGGTGTCATATGTGATTTCCCTATTTCTCGTCCGACTTATCGGTCTTGGCCGGAGCCTCGAAGCGATAGCCGACACCATGGACGGTGTAGAGCCACTTGGGCTTCTTGGGATCATCGCCCAGCTTGGCGCGAAGATTCTTCACGTGGCTATCGATGGTGCGCTCATAGCCCTCAAAGTCATACCCGAGCACTTTCTCGACCAGCTCCATGCGGTTATACACACGGCCGGGATGGCGGGCAAGCGTGGTGAGCAGCTTGAACTCGGAAGCCGTCAGATCGACTTCCTTGCCCTCGACCAAGATCTTGTGGCCCGAGATATCGATGACCAGATCGCCGAAGTCGAGTACCTCGACGGCGGGCTCGTCGGCCTGATGGGCACGGCGGAACAGAGCGCGAACGCGGGCGACGAGCTCGCGCGGCGAGAACGGCTTAATCAGATAGTCGTCGGCGCCGAGCTCAAGACCGATAATACGGTCCTCGATCTCGCCCTTAGCCGTCAGCATGATGATGGGGACATCCGAGGTATCGCGAATGGTGCGGCAAACGCGCTCGCCGGGGATCTTGGGGAGCATAAGGTCGAGCACGACCAGGTCGAACTGATGCTTCTCGAACTCCTCGATCGCGGACTGGCCGTCGCCGACGCCCACAACCCAGTAGCCTTCGCGCTCGAGATAGGCAGCGACGGCGTCACGGATTGCCTTCTCATCCTCGACCAGCAGAATCTTTTTTGCATCTGAAGCCATAACACGGCCCCCCTGTCTCAATTAGCTAAGAACAAGCCCATTTTAACGCACCTGAGCCCGCCAGATGCCGCTATGACGCGGCAGCTCGGCGGGCGGTACTCACAATTACAACGCGTTTATTCCCCTGTTGGCGCCTTTTTAACCCCTCTAAGCTTAAAGAGAGAATAGGCGTGCAGTGACCGTCTCTGGTATACCCTGGCTGTTGCGCACCGTGGCGTACGTAAGGAATGAGTCCGATTTTCCCGCCGTAGCTGGATAATCGCCATACTCCAAAGCGCGGTCGGGCGACAGCAGCGAGCCATAGGTCTTGGCAGAGGTGTCGATCAGGAAATGCGACGCCTGTACCTTAACAAGGTATTTATTCTTCTTGCCAGCCGCACATGCGAGCGGCTCGCGTGACAGGAAGAGGTACGGCCCTCCCTCATTACCGATATACGTGCCCATATTGCCCAGGCTGCCCACGCCGCTATAGGCCGCCTCGATAGAAAACACGAAGGTATCGCCCATATATACGGCCTCGAAAGGCGAAACTGACGAAGGAAGGACCAGCTGGGCACGCTTGGTGTTGTTGCCGTCGGTCAGATCGATTGCCGTTATGCCGTAGTAGACGCCCTCGTCGTTGCGGACACGCGGCGAGATGGTCAAAATGCCGTCGCTCGCGCGCGGGGCCGATGCAAAGCGACCCGTCGATTTCCAAATTATCTCGGCCTTGGATTCATCAAGCGAGCGACGATAGCAAAACGAATCGCTACTCGTTTTATTGCCACCTGCCGAGGGCATTTTATACCAGATGACTGATGACCCGAACGCCGTAAACAGCGGCGGATCGTAGTCCTTGCCACCTCGATCGAGCTCAACCACGTCGCCAGAGAGCGAAGCGCCCGACAGATTTTGAGCGTAGAGCTTCCACGATGAATTGGCAAAGTTCATCTCAACCCACGCGAATACGCCGTCGCCGGCACGGACATCGTAGAATGCATATCCCGTGCCCTCGATAGGATCCTCGATTAATGTGGTAAGCGAGCCATCGCCCAGGTTGAGCACACCGAGTGTGTTGGCGTGCAGTGCCGATGCGGGCGCCATCATTGCCGCGGCGTAATCGCCGTCGCAGTAGTACAGCAGCGTACCCAGAGGCAGCGTCCACGACGCCGCCGGCTCAAGATCGATGTCGACTGCCTCGTACTCATCCGTAATCGAGATGATTTTGGAATCATCCTTGATAACCTGCGGCTCACCGGCGGCATCATCGCTGGTGCCCGTTTTTTTCGAGCATCCGGCAAGCACCGTGGCAGCGCCCGCGGCAGCCCCACCGAGTACAAAGCCGCGACGCGATATTCCGTTCTTGATGTGATCGGCGATACCCATTAGGCGATCTCGGCGCGAGCGGCCTCGATAGCGCGTGTAAGCTGGTCGGCGCAGGAGGTCTTTTTCATACCGCAGGTATTACCGGCGAGAACCTCGATTACGCGATCGGCAGGAGCGCCCTCGACCAGCTTGGAGATAGCCTTGAGATTGCCGTCGCAGCCGCCGGTAAACTCAACGCCCATCACCTTGTTGCCGTCATCGGAAAGGTCAAGGTGAATATTGCGAGCACACACGCCCTGAGGCTTGTAATCAAACGAAATCATGCGATCCCCTCTCAGAATGTTATTCGAGACGACTATTATCCCCGTCTTTCCCTAAATGCAACGAGGCGCTTTGCCGGCAACACACATTACCAGCAAAGCGCCCTAAAAAGCTAACGTTATGCCCGAACCTACTCGAAGCTCAGCTGCTCCAGACGATCAAAGACTGTGTCGATACGGGTGAGGAAGTCCCACGGATCAAAGATCTCGTCGAGCTTCTCCTGGCTGACGGTGCAGCGCGGGTCGGCCTCGAGACGCTCCTTAAAGGTGGGGCCGGAGACACAATCCTGTACCTCGTGCCAGGTTGCCATGGCGTTCTCCTGCACAATGGCGTACGCGTCCTCGCGGGTGATGCCCGTGTCGACGAGGGCGAGCAGCACCTTGGAGGAGAAGATGAGGCCGCGCGTCTTGTTGAGGTTGGCCATCATGCGAGCGGGATACAGCTGCAGGCCGTCGATAACGCGGATGAGGCACTGGAACATGTGGTCGAGGGCGATGAAGCTATCGGCCTGGGCGACGCGCTCGGCAGAGGAGTGCGAAATGTCACGCTCGTGCCACAGGGCGACGTTGTCGAAGGCAACCTGCGCGTTGGCCTTCACGACGCGCGACAGGCCGCAGACCTTCTCCATGGTGATGGGGTTGCGCTTGTGCGGCATGGCGGAGCTGCCCTTTTGACCCTTACGGAACGGTTCCTCGGCCTCGAGTGTATCGGTCTTCTGCAGATTGCGAACCTCGGTAGCGATGCGCTCACAGGTGGCCGCGGTGGTGGCAAGAACGCCGGCGAGGTAGGCGTGATGATCGCGGCTAATAACCTGCGTGGACAGCGGGTCGTGAACCAGGCCCAGGTGCTCGCAGACATATTCCTCGACAAACGGCTCGATGGAGCTGTACGTGCCGACAGCGCCCGAGATGGCACCAAAGGCAACGTTCTTGCGGGCATCCTCAAGACGGTCCAGATCGCGCTTGAGCTCCCAGGCCCAAGAGCCAAACTTCATGCCGAAGGTCATCGGCTCGGCATGGATGCCATGAGTACGGCCGGCGCAGAGCGTGTTGCGCTCCTCGAAGGCACGACGCTTGCAGATCTCGCCGAGTTTCTTGACGTCCTCGATGATCAGGTCGCAGGCCTGGGTGAGCTGGTAGCACAGGGCCGTGTCGCCCAGATCGGAGCTGGTCATGCCATAGTGAACCCAGCGGCTGGGCTTGGGGTCGCCCTCGGGAACATCGGCATCGATGTACTCCTTCATGTTGGTCAGGAAGGCAATGACGTCGTGGCGCGTGACTTCCTCGATCTCATCGACCTTCGCCTTCTCAAAGTTGGCATGGTCGCGGATCCACTGGGCCTCGTCTTTGGAAATACCGATCTTGCCGAGCTCCGCCTGGGCCTCGCAGGCCAAGACCTCGATCTCCTGCCAAATGGCGTACTTGTTCTCGAGGGAGAAAATGTGTCCCATCTCCGGGCGGGTATAGCGATCGATCATAGCGGCTCCTTTTTGGTTATTGGCACGTTGGTCGTAACCCATCCATTGTACCGTGCGCAGGTGCAAGTATGGGCAGCAGGCATTAACCTAACATTTTGGAATTGGAGCGAGCAACGGGACGTCTGCGCATTTACTTCGCAAATACGCACCGGCTTCAGTGGCATACCGAGATCCGGGGAAGTGTGGGAGCAAAGCGGGCTGAATCTACCATTCCCGAAATCTTCCTTGCTCCATGGAGCGGGCAACGGGACGTCCGCGTATTTGCTTCGCAAATCCGCACCGGCTGCGGCCGCCTATCGGCGACCTTGCCTGCTCGCTATAAACGCTTCGCGTTTATTTAACGCTCGCACCCTGTCGGGTTCGAGTCCCGGCACTTTATTGAAAAAGGCACGGTAACGAAACGTTACCGTGCCTGAAATTCGAATGGAGCGGGCAACGGGACTCGAACCCGCGAGTGTCAGCTTGGGAAGCTGATGCCTTACCACTTGGCGATGCCCGCTTGTGTGTTGGCTAGTATAACGCGGTTGTCTTGTTCGATACAAGGGTGGTGATACTTGTTTTAGCTGTGGAGATTCGTTTGAAAATCGCGTCAATTGTGGAGACGAGGACCTTTGACTTCCTGTTCTCCCTATCTTCTACCTGCACTTTTGCTTGATTGTTGTATTTGAGCTCAATTTGTCAGGAATTGGGCAAGCTTTTGGTCAGGCTCCGGTACTTACCCGCATGAACCTCGGGGGTAGCCTCATCCTACGCGTCGCAGCCTCCCCGTGCGACGCACGAGGGATAAGGAGCAGCCATGTCCAACGCACCCACGCACTCTGTCCACAGCGCAATCGCAACAGGTCCGCTGCTCCTGCTCCTCTTCCTGCTTTTCGGCTGCCTGGCACCGGGAGCCGCATTTGCCGTCGATGGCTACGACCAGCTCGGCTTCCGCACTATTAGCGATGATTGTGGGCCCTTCTTCATCGGCAAGTATGAAGCTCAAGACGCCTCGATTGCCTACTGCATGAACCAGGAGCGCCCCGGCCCCACCAAGCCGGGCGGCCCATGGCTCAACTTTGATCAAGGCTGGGTGTGGCTCGACGACGAGTTCGCGGCAATCGTTTGTCACGGATATCCAACCACCACGTCGTTTGGCGGTTACCATCTTTCACCCGATCGCGCCCGCGCCGCCACCCAGCTTGCCGTATGGATGCTCAACGGCACTACCCATGTCGACGGCACCTACTCCTACACGACCGCTCAGGGTAAAACCAAGAGCGGACACTTTACCGCCGACAATGAAGTCGTGGCGGCTGCGCGGTGGCTCCACGACAGCGCAAAATCAGGAAGCATCAAAGCCGCTCCGCACCGCGCGCGACGCTATCTAGGGGCCGTATCGGGCGGCAGCAAACGTCAAGACATGCTCTATGTACTGCCGGCGGTCTCTGTTTCCTTCCAAAAGCAGTCTGCTAACACCGTTATTACCAGCGGAAACAATACCTATCAGTTTACCGGGGCAACATTCGATATTTTTGAGAGCGCCAGCGGCGCGCGTGTCGGCACCATCAAGATGGACAGCAACGGTCGAGCGCAAGCAACACTTCTGCCCAACACGGCATACTACCTAGTTGAAACGAAGGCGCCGGCCGGCTATGTCCCCCGTCGTGATCGTATTGCCTTTACCACGGGGAATGACGGCGGGCGGGTCGCCATTGATGAACAGCCCGGCACCATCAACCTGCGTATCGTAAAACTCGATGCCGCGACGAATGCCGGCCCCCAGGTGGGATCTTCACTCGCAGGAGCAGAGTTCACGTGTGTGTCGCAATCAACCCCTGGATGGGCACAAATCCTCACGACCGACGAAAGCGGTCGGGCCACCCTCGCCGATGTCCCCTTAGGAACCTTTACCATCTACGAATCAAAAGCCCCCGAGGGCTACCTGCCATCCAACGACAGCTGGACCTATATCGTTGGAGCCGACCAGCTCGGCGATTCAGGCGTGGTCGAGATCGAATCCCGCATTTCCGATATCCCCATTGCGTTTGACCTTGAGATTTCCAAATTCAAGGATTACGGCAATAGCGACCAATCCGGCCTGGAGCAGCCGGCGGGTGGTGTTGTCTTTGAGGTTGTCAGCAACAGCTCTCAGCAGGTTGTTGGCACACTGACCACAAACATCTATGGCTTTGCCTCCACCAAAGATCAGCCCGAAGCATGGTTCGGCACAGGCAAGCGACCCGCCGGTGTCCACGGAGCTGTCCCATACGACCGTGCCGGCTACACGATTCGCGAGGTTCCGGAAACCGTCCCCGAGGGTTTTAAACGTGCAGGGGAATGGACCGTCGGGGCCGATCAGATTTCCGACGGGGCCGAGCTTCAATATATTGTGGACAACCACGCGCTGTCGACGCATCTCCAGATTGTAAAACGCGATGCCCAAACAGGCGCTTCTGTTCCCCTAGCCGGATTCACCTTCCAACTCCTCGACAGCAATCACGAACCTGTCTCACAAACTTGCTGGTATCCAGCACATAACGTAATGGACACCTTTACGACTGACGCGACCGGCACCGTCACACTGCCCGAATCGCTCATGCCGGGCACCTATTATGTACGCGAAACCTCGGCCAAAGAGCCCTATCTTGTCGGCGAAGAGATCGAGGTAAACATACCCGCCGACATGAACCTAACGCCCGTTGCAATCGCCTCGTATTATGACCACGCCGCGACCGGAAACATCAGGATCGTTAAAACCGATGCCATAGACGGCAGCAGCCTCGCGGGCGCCGTCTTTGAGATCCGTGCCTCGGGTGATATCGTGCGCCCCGACGGTAGCATTGCCGCGCTCGACGGTGAGACCGTCGCGACCGTCACGACGGATGAAACTGGAGAAGCACGCGCGGACAACCTCCCACTGGGATCTGGCACCGCACGCTACGAGGTTGTCGAGACTCAAGCGCCGGCAGGCTTCTTGCTCGATCAGACAACCCATATTGTCGACCTTACTTATGCCGACCAGAAAACACCCGTTGTAGAAGCACGGCTTAACGTATCCGACGATTACACCAAGGTTGATATCTCCAAGGTCGATGCAAGCGATGAGCAGGAAGTGGAAGGCGCACAGCTCACCTTATATGGTCCCGATAAAACCGAAATAGACTCCTGGACCTCATCCGACAAGCCGCACCGCGTCGAACATCTTGCACCCGGCACCTACTCGTTGCGCGAAATGATGTCTCCGCGGACCTATGACCTTGCCGAGGAGATAACGTTTGAAATAAAGGATACGGGAGAAGTCCAATCCGTCGCGATGAAGGATGCGCCCATCGAGATCAAGGGGCAGGTCGACAAGCGTCAGGAACTTGTCCAACCTATCGAAAAGGGCCTGTTGGCTAACGGCGATGGTAAAAACCGTGCCGCGATGCAAA
>CABSMN010000012.1 GCA_902478765.1 uncultured Collinsella sp. | reverse complement strand
CAGTCAGGGCGACCAGCACCAACACGACGGCGGCAATCTTAGAAGACAGCGTCATCTTCTTCCAGCCACCGAGCTTGAGCCCCTTGGAGGCAGCCTTCTCGAGCTGCTCGGTTTGCTTCTCTCGAATCTTTACCATAATCTACACCGTCCTGATGCGCGGGTTGATGAGCAGGTAGAGCATGTCAACCACGATGTTGATGATGATGAAGGCAAGAGCAACGACGATAACGACGCCCTGAACCAGGTTCGCCTCGTTGCCCTGAACGCCCTGCAGAATCGCGGTGCCCATGCCGGGGAGGTTGAAGATAACCTCGATGACGACGGCGCCGCCCATGAGGTAACCGATCTTAAGACCGAGGGTGGTGACCGGGGTGATCAGCGCATTGCGAAGAACGTTGATGCCGACGACGACCTTCTCGGGAACGCCGGCGCCGCGAGCCATACGGACATAATCCTTATCGAGCTCCTCGACCATGGCGGTACGCACGATACGAGTCATCTGGCCCGTCAGCGGAAATGCCAAGGCGATAGCGGGCATGATCATACGTCCCAGATAGCCAGCCGGATTCGTGGTGAAGTGAGGCAGAGCACCCGATGCCGGAAGCACCTTAAGGTAGGAAGAGAACAGCAGGATCAACAGAACGGCAAGCCAGAACGACGGGGTTGCCAAGCCGGCGATGGAAAAGACGCGGATCACTTGGTCCGGCCATTTGTCGCGATACAGTGCCGCGATGACGCCGAGTAAAAACGAAACGACCGCACCGATGGCAAGGCCGATGAAGGTCAGCTGCATCGTGACGGGCAGGGCCGTGGAGATGCGCTTGGCAACGGAGTTGCGAGCAGCACCATAGGTGCCCATGTCACCATGGATCAAATCGCCCATATAGCGCACGTAGCGCACAGGCCAGGGGTCGTCCAGACCATACTTCTCATGGTACTCGGCAACCGCCTCGGGCGAGGCACCGTCACCCAACGCCGTGTAGGCGGGGTCGGTCTTGGAGAACGACATAAGGAAGAACACCAGGACGGTGACGCCCAATGCCATGATCGGCAGCGCCACAAGACGCCTTCCAATCAAACGTAGCAAGTTGTTCACGTTCTCTCCCCTTTCTTTTGTCGGTAGGACCAACTGGTATATGAGTACGGATACTCATTACAAGACCCGAGCGACATCGAGGTCGCCCGGGTCTTTGTTTCAACTATGAGGATACGGTCCCAACGACCGACATCCTGCATACAGACTCAAGCGAGTCTTACGCCTTGACGGTCGCAACGCCCCTGAAGGACATGCTCGTCGTGCCGATGCCCTTGAAGCCATCGAGGGCCTCGCCGTTGGGCGCAGTGGACGGATCGTCCCAGGAAGCGGAGACGGTCTTGACGTGGACAACGGGGTACAGAACGGCGTTGTCGGCAATGATGTCGAAGCACTCGTTCCACTTCTTCTGCTGCTCATCGCCCTCGGCGGCAAGAGCCTCGTCCATGAGACCGTGGAGCTTCTGCCACTCAGCGGACTCCTTCCACGGGCAACGGGTCTGCATCCAGACGTTGTCGCCGTACCACCAGTTGAGCAGCAGGTCGGGGTCGGCGCCGAAGCAGGAAGGATCGCCAGGGGCAAGGAGGATATCGTAGGCCTCGCCGCCGTCGATGGCAGCGTAGGTGGCCGGCGAGGTATCGGTCTGGATGGTCACATCGAAGCCGAGAGCGTCGAGGTCATTCTTGACCTGGGCGGCCATGCCCTTAATCTGCTCGTTGTCGGTGGTGCGCAGGGTGATGGCACCCGGGGTGATGCCAGACTCCTCGATGAGCTTCTTAGCCTTCTTGGCGTCGGTCTTGTACACCGTGGAAGCCTCATGATAGTTGGTGAAGCTCTTGGGCAGGTAGCAGCTGGCAGCGGTGGCAAGGCCGGCGAAGGTGTTGCTGACCATCTTCTCGGTGTCGAGCGCATACATGACAGCCTGACGGACCTTGACGTTGTTCCAAGGCTCCTTGGCGACGTTGAACATGATGAAGCGGGTGCCGAAACCCTGAACGTTATCGATCTTGCAGCCGGCGCTCTCGAGCTGGTCGACGGCGTCAGCGGTAACGAGCTCCATAACGAGCGTGGAGCCCTCCTGCTGAGCGGTAACGCGAGCGGTGGGGTCGGTCAGGATGCTGTACTGGATCTTCTTATCCTCGGCAGCATACTCACCGTTGTACTCGGGGTTGGGAACCAGGGTGATCTCGGTATCGGAGATAGAGTCGTACATCCAGGGGCCGGAGCCGATCGGCTGCTTGGCGCGATCCTCCTCGGTCTGGGTGGCCGGGGTAACGCGGACGATGGCCAGACGATCCTTGAGCAGGGAGAAGTTGGGGACCTTGGTCTTGACCGTCACGGTGCTGGCGTCCTTGGCCTCGATGGACTCGAAGGGCTGGAAGAACGGAGCATAGGTAGCGGAAGCGGCGCAAGCGGTGTAGGAGGCAACGACATCGTCAGCGGTGACCTCGGTGCCATCGGAGAACTTGGCGCCCTTGCGGATGGTGACCTCGAAAGTGGTGTCGTCCACAGACTTGGGATCGTCGGTGGCGAGCTCTTTGAAGGTGCTGTAGTCGTGGTAATCGATGCCGTAGAGGCCCTCGACGACGTGCCAGTTAGCACCCAGGCCCACAGCGGAGCCGGTGCTGGCGGGATCGAAGCTGGACGGAGCGTAAGCGGAACCAGCGGTGATCACGCCGCCGCCACGGTTGGCGGAATCGGTGGAACCGGAAGCGGAACCCTCGTCGCTAGAGCTGCCACCGCAGCCGGTGAGACCAAGCCCTGCGACAGCAGCGACGCTGCCGGTGAGGCCGAGGAACGAACGCCTGGACATACCCTTGTTGATGATGGCCATGTCTTCTCCTATCAATAGAGAATCTTACCCGGGAGCGCCTAGACGTGCCCCCGCGCAACTTGCGGACGATATATACCTTACCTACCGACGAACCCAACTGAGGTGCCGCGCTCGGCGACCGATACATACATACGCTTGAACGGTATTTGCTACCGTTCACCGAATTCATTGACAAACGATTCGCCAGACAGTATGTATCGACGAGGTGAGATATCAGTCTTCGTCAACCCGCAGGATAGCAGGGTTGTTCACCATGGCTAGTCAAACGTTTTAGCGTCAATTAAACCCGAAATCGGCTGGTAATCGCCGTGAAATAAATGATTGAAAATCACGCAATCATGTATATCAGTTGTTTAGAGGCGTGTTTAGTTTTCGGATTGCTTTGCCGCCGCCTCGGCGCGCTCGGCATTCCATGCAACGAGCGCCTCGTGAACCGCTTTGGCGACATCGGCAGGAATGCCTCGAACTTCCGCGATCTCTTGCTCGCTCGCCGCGCGCAAACGCTTCATCGAGCCAAAATGGCGCATAAGGGCACGTTTTCTGGTGGGTCCCACGCCTGGAACGTCATCGAGTACCGAAACCGTCATGGCTTTATCGCGCAATTCGCGATGGAACGTGATGGCAAAACGGTGCGATTCATCGCGCACCTGTTTAATTAGATAGAGCGACGCGGACCCGGTCGGCAGCACGACGGGAGTCTCGTCCCAAGGCACGAAAACCTCCTCATCGGCCTTTGCCAAGCCACAAACTGGTATATCGAGCCCAAGAGCCTCAAGTTGCTTGATCGCAGCGGTCAATTGCGGCTTACCGCCATCGACAACGAGCAAATCGGGGCGCGAGCCAAAGCGCTCGTCGGCCATGCGCTCGGGAGCATAGCGTCGTCCCAAAACCTCGGACATCGAAACGAAGTCGTTCGCCTCGTCCAATTCGGCCTGGATTTTAAAGCGGCGGTACTGGCTCTTGTCGGCGCGCCCGTTGGTAAACACCACCATCGAGGCGACGGTAAAGGTGCCATGCAGCGTCGAGATATCGAAGCACTCGATACGCAACGGCGGCGATGGCAGCGCCAACGCGCTTTCGAGCTCCAGGAGCGCTTGATTGGTGCGGTCGTCAGCGTACCCCGTTCGCATCATGTAGCGCATGAGGGCATGGCGCGCATTTTTGGATGCCATATCGAGCAGGCGGTGCTTTTCGCCACGCTGCGGCCTATGGAGATGGCAGGAACGCTCACGCTTGCCCGCAAGCCACTCCCCCAGCGCTTCCGCATCCTCAAGCTCGACGGAAAGGTTGACCTCAGCTGGAATATCAGCCGTCTCGTCGTAATAGCGCTTAAGAAAGCCCGACTGGAGCTCTTCCTCGTCAACATCAAGACCCTTGTCGAGAATGAACTCGCAGGTGCGAACTGTTCGGCCCTCGCGAACGACGAAGACGCAAGCGGCGGAGATGGTCTCCTCGCGATAGAAACCGATGACATCTATATCGACACTGGAGGGAAAAACGACTTGCTGACGATCGTCCAGACCCCTGATGACCTCCAAACGACGTTTGACGCGTGCCGCGCGCTCAAAGTCGAGCGCCTCAGCGGCATCCGTCATCTCGGAGGTCAGCTCATCGACGACATCCTTGCGATGGCCCGACAAAAAGCGCTCGACACGCTTGACGTTCTTGGCATAGTCTGCCGGGGAAATCGCGCCGACACACGCACCCGGGCCACGCCCGACATGGTAGTCAAAGCAGGGGCGCCCGTTTTGCGCGCAAATCATATTGACGATGTCTTCCTCGCCCTTGTGGGACTCGACGATACGGCGACAACGACGCCACTCCGCACAGGATGCGGAGCAGATGGGGATAACCTTGCGCAGCGTATCTATCGTCTCACGTGCCGCGCGGCTATCGGTATAAGGTCCAAAATAGCGCGTTCCCGGCTTATGACGCTCACGCGTGTATTTGATAGCGGGATACAGGTCGCCCTTTGTAATGGCGATAAAGGGGTAGCTCTTGTCATCCTTGAGGTCGACGTTAAAGTACGGATGGTACTGACCAATCAAATTGCGCTCGAGCACCAACGCCTCGTGCTCGGTCTCCACCACGATATAGTCAAAGCTCGCCACCAGCTGCATCATCAGCGGGATCTTCTGGCGCTCGTCCTGCAGCGTCACGTACTGACGCATACGGGCGCGCAGGTTTTTCGCCTTGCCCACGTAGATGACATCGCCCTTGGCGTCTTTCCAAAGGTAGCAGCCGGGCTGCGTGGGAACGCGCGAAACCTGCTCGGCAAGCGTTGGAATGTTGTCGTGACCGGCCACGCGCACCTACTTGCGACGAATCAGCGCCGAGACCTCGGGCATCTTAAGGACGACGGCAAGGCCAAAGGTAACAGCAAGCGAGACGACACCCGCAACGCAAACGTAGCCAAGAGTAATCAGAATCGAGCCGCCAAGTGCCCCGACAAAGTGCTCAAGCGCCCACATGACGCCGGCGCCTGCGGCAGCACCCAGGCAACCGAGCAAAAGGCCAAAGAAACCGCCATGCAGGATAGATTTAACCTGAAGACCACGCAGACGACGACGCAGCCACCACAGCGAGCAACCGACCAAGATCACGTAGTCGACGACATACGAAAGCGCGATTGCCGGCATACCGAAGCCCAGCACAACGCCAAACAGCAGAACCGAGCCGGCCTGGCCGATGGCGGAATACAGACAATAGCGGCTATAGGGCTTCATGTCGAGCAAGGCAGAGAAGCTCTTCTGCATCAGCACGACCACGCCGTAGAGCGGCAGGGAAAGTGCCAGGTAGATAAGGAACTCCGACACCAGCGCCACACCGGACTCATCGAACTTGCCAGCGCAGTAGATCATGTTGAGCGGACGCGCGAAGACAATCAGGTACAGCGCGAATGGAATCAGGAAGAACAGCATCTGGGCGACGCCACGCGAAATGCCCGTGCGGACGCTGTCGTAATCCTTCTCCTGTGCGTCGTGAGAGAGCTCGGTATAGAGCGCCGTCGAAAGCGAGGCGGCAATCAGCGCGTAGGGCAGCGTGTACCACAGGCGCGCATAGGCGATGACGGAAGGACCAGTCTCGGGCTGGACCACCAGCGCAGCAGCGTTGGTGATAGAAGTCGAGACAAACATGCACACCGTGGCGAGCAGCGTCGGGATACCGAGCGCAATCGTCTGGCGCAGTGCGGGGTCCTTAAAGTCGATATGGATATGGGGATGCACGCCGTGCTTGCCAAGCGCGGGGATCTGACATGCCATCTGAACAAAGACACCGAGGGTCGTACCGGCCGCAATCAAGATGATGCCGGCACGTTCGCCAAACTGTGCGGACACGGGCGCAAAGCCCATAAAGCTCGCAATGACGATCACATTGTTGAGGACCGGGGCAAACGTCGACCAGAAGTAGTCGCGGTGTGCGTTGAGGACGCCCGAAAACACCGAGCCCAAACCATAAAACAGAATCTGGATGGCAAAGAAACGGAACATGAACGCAGCGGTATCCATGCTGCCGCCGTCACCCGAAAGGAACGATTGCGTCCAGATAAAGCCCGGGGCGAACACGGTCCCCAGCAACGAAATGCCACCCAGCACCAATAGCAGAATACCGAGCAGGTTGCCCACGTACTCGTTAGAGGCCTCGCGACCCTGCTCACGCCTCACGCCCATGTACACGGGCAAAAACGCCGTCACGAGCATGCCGCCCATCACGAGTTCGTAGAGCATATTGGGCAGGTTGTTGGCGACCTGATAGGAAGACGAGAGCAGCGACATGCCGATAGCGGCCGCCATTGCCCACGTGCGGATAAAACCGGTGACGCGAGACACGATGGTCAGGATGGTCATAAGCCCGGCGGAACGACCAACCGTGGAGTAGTCCGACGAGCCCATGTCGTCAGCGTCGTCTCGCGACGAAGAAGCTTCGGATGAGGGTGTCTGAGGCGCAGATTCTTTTGCAAAATGAGCTCCGCACTTCAATTCTTCCTGCGGCATCGCTCAGTCCTCTCTCGTAATCGGGGCGACCGTCGCCCCGCAAAATGCAATTAAATCATCAGGTGCAAGCTCAAGCTGATAACCACGCTTGCCTCCCGAAATAAAAATGGTATCCCAAAGGACACATGTCTCATCAATGAGCGTCCGGTAGCGTTTTTTCATACCGACCGGACTGCAGCCGCCGCGAACGTAGCCAGTCGCCGCAAGCAAATCCTTCACATGCATCATGGCCAAGGACTTCTCCCCCGCGGCACGCGCGGCGGACTTTAGATCGAGCTCGTCGGCAACAGGGATGCAGCACACGACGTGGTCGTTGGACGGCGTCACGCAGACCAAGGTCTTAAATCCTTGTCCGGGCTCCTCGCCAAGCTGCTCCGAAATCGCGACCCCCAGGCCCGCCGACTCATCACCATCGTCTTCGTACGTATGTAGAACATAGGAAATGCCGGCGCTTTCCAGCTCGCGCATCGCATTGGTTTTTGGCGTCTTTACAGCCTTTGCCATGGCATATCCTTTCCCTCGCATTCGGACGCAAGGATTAAGTATATGTCCAATTCGGCTGTATACGTCACTTCGACACAGCAAGCGCCATCGAATCACAAGGAGTCGATGGCGCCCATAAACTGAATCGCCTATTTATTGAGCATCAAGTTGAGCCTGACGCTCCCGGTCACGCCTGAGCAACGGCGCCAAAAACTTGCCCGTATAACTCTGCGGACAGTCCGCAACCTGCTCCGGTGTGCCCGAAACCACGACGGTTCCGCCGCCGTTACCGCCCTCGGGGCCCATATCGATCAGGCGGTCGGCAACCTTGATGACATCAAGGTTGTGTTCAATCACCAGCACCGTGTTGCCCGCATCGACCAAGCGCTGCAGCACATCGAGCAGCTGGCGGACGTCCTCAAAATGAAGGCCGGTCGTCGGCTCATCCAAAATATAGAACGTCTTGCCCGTCTGGCGTCGATGAAGCTCCTTGGCGAGCTTCACACGCTGCGCCTCGCCGCCCGAGAGCGTCGTAGCGGGCTGGCCCAGGCTCACGTAGCCCAAGCCTACATCGTACAGCGTCTGGAGCTTGCGCTTAATCTGCGGGATATTCCCAAAGAAGGCCAGTGCCTCGGTGACGCTCATGTCGAGCACGTCCGAGATGGTCTTACCACGGTAGGTGACCTCAAGCGTCTCGCGGTTATAGCGTTTGCCGCCGCAGACCTCACAGGGGACATAGATATCGGGAAGGAAGTGCATCTCGATCTTAATTTGTCCGTCGCCCTTGCATGCTTCGCAGCGACCGCCGCTCACGTTAAAGGAGAAACGTCCCGGCGAGTAGCCGCGCGCCTTCGACTCCGGCGTACTCGCAAACAGCGCGCGAAGATCATCCCACAGGCCAATGTACGTAGCAGGGTTGGAACGCGGCGTGCGGCCAATCGGCGACTGGTCGATATCGATAACCTTATCGATACACTCGATGCCCTCGATTTTCTTATACGGACCCACAGGGCGCGTCGAACGGTGAATGGCATTCGTAAGGGCAGGTGCGATAGTGTCGGTAACCAGGGAGCTCTTACCCGATCCCGACACGCCGGTAACGACCGTAAGCGTACCAAACTCGATCTTGGCGGTAACGTTTTTGAGGTTGTTGGCGCGGGCGCCCGTGATCTTAAGGCAGCCGCGACCGGGCTTGCGCCGTTCATCAGGCACCCGGATCATTCGTTTGCCGGTCAGATAAGCGCCCGTCATCGACTCGGGACACGCCATGATATCGGCAGGCGTTCCCGCCGCGACTACGTGTCCGCCGTTCACGCCCGCGCCGGGGCCCATGTCGATCACATAGTCGGCAGCACGAATCGTATCCTCATCATGCTCGACGACGATGACGGTATTGCCGATATCGCGTAGGCGCTCAAGCGTCTTGATCAGGCGCTCGTTATCGCGCTGATGGAGGCCAATCGATGGCTCGTCCAAAATGTACAGAACACCCATGAGGCCGGCGCCGATCTGCGTTGCCAGGCGAATGCGCTGGGCCTCGCCACCGGAAAGCGTCGCCGAGGCACGGTCGAGGGTCAGATAGTCAAGTCCGACATCGACCAGAAAGCGCAGGCGCTCCAGGATTTCCTTGACGATGCGCCCGCCGATAAATTGTTGGCGCTCGGTAAGCTCCAAACCCTCAAAAAACTCGAGCGACTCGCGGCACGATAGGCAGCAGACCTCGTAAATGGACTTACCGCCTACGGTAACGGCGAGCATCTCGGGGCGCAAACGAGCGCCGTGGCAGGTCGAGCACGGCTCCTCGCGGATGTACTTCTCCAAGCGCGCCTTGGTGTTCTCATTCGTCGTCTCGGTATAGCGCTCGTACAGGATATTGCGCACGCCCGAGAACTTGGTGTCCCACTGGCTGCGGCGTCCATCGAGCTTTTGATAGTCGACCGAAATCTTCTGGTCGCCCATGCCGTCTAAAAACGCGCGACGCACCCGCAGAGGCAGATCCTCCCACGGCGTATCGACGCTCACCTTGAAGTATTTACAGACCGCAGCGAAAATCTGCGGATAGTAGTTAGAGTTGCCAAACAGGCTGCCAAAGACCCCGTCGGCGATCGACTTCGAGGGGTCTTCGATTAGGGCCTCGGCATCGACCGTCTTCTTAAAGCCCAGGCCATCGCAGTCGGGGCACGCGCCATAGGGCGCGTTGAACGAGAAATCACGCGGCTGCAGGTCATCGATGGAGTGTCCATGCTCCGGGCACGCTAACGCCAGCGAATACTCCAGCAACTCGCCTTCGGTCCCCTCGGGAGCGTCGCGGTCGGGCAGCAAGTATACGTTCACATTGCCGTGCGCCAGCGCAGTCGCCTGTTCAACGGACTCGGCAATACGGCCCAGCGAGTTCTCGCGAATCACGATGCGGTCGACTACGACCTCGATATCGTGCTTGAACTTTTTGTCCAGATCGATCGGGTCGTCGAGCGAGCGCACTTCGCCGTCAACGCGCACGCGGCTAAAGCCCTCGGCGCGAAGGTCCTCAAACAGTTTGGTGTACTCGCCTTTTCGCCCGCGCACCACCGGTGCCAGCACAAACGCGCGGCGGCCCTCCCCCGCCGCCAAGACCTTGTCGGCAACCTGGTCGGTCGTCTGGCGCTCAATGACGCGGCCGCATTCGGGACAGTGCGGGGTGCCCACACGAGCGAACAGCAGGCGCAGATAGTCATAAATCTCGGTTACGGTGCCAACCGTCGAGCGAGGGTTTTTAGACGTCGTCTTTTGGTCGATCGACACCGCCGGCGAAAGGCCGTCGATTGAATCCAAGTCGGGTTTGTCCATCTGGCCCAAGAACTGGCGCGCATAGCTCGAAAGGCTCTCGACGTATCGACGCTGGCCCTCGGCATAGATAGTGTCAAATGCCAGCGAGCTCTTGCCCGAGCCAGAAAGACCGGTAATGACCACGAGTTGGTCACGCGGAATGGAAACATCGATATCACGGAGGTTGTGCTCACGAGCGCCGCGAATAACGATAGAAGAATCAGACATGGAAGCTCCTTGCCTCCTATTGCATCGAATCATACTGCCGATGAGTTTAGCGCACTCGACGCGCACAGATGTTCGTAATACAAGATTCGCAGACCTTTAGCTTTGCGTATCGGGTGCTTTGTTTCTCGAAATGCCCTGGAAAGGTTACAGTAATCTAATAACTGAACTTAATTTGCTGTAACAGAGGAACGTCCATGACCGAAGATATCCCCCTTGAAATCACTTCGAGTGGCATGGCCAATCTGCCCATATGCATCGCCGTCCTTATCGTGGCCACCGTCGTCGTGCGCGTGTATTTTTCAATCAAACACAATGAAAAGCCGCCCATTGCCCGCGTCTTTTGGTGCGCGACGCTCCTCATCCCGCTCGGCATGGTAGCTGCATGGATTACGAATCAATCGCTCGTAAATGAGGGCAGCTCCCTATGGGTCCTTTCTTATTCGGCGCTCGGTGCTGCCGCCGTCATGCTTCTTGTCGAGCCCTTGGTTTCGGGACTTATCGACCAAACCGACCTTGCGACGGGAACGGTTGCCTGTATTTGCCGCGACATCCTTGTCATCGCCGCTGTTTCAGCGCTCTCGTTCGTTTCAATCGAAATTGCCTGCAACGAAACGTTCTATCGCATTCCCGCCAACTCATTCGGGTTTTCCGTCGGGTTGCTCGCGACGGTTCTGCTCTCCCTTTATTTGCTGGGACAGCGTCATGGAGGCGTCATGGTCCTCGTGCCCGTCGTCTGTTGCGTCCTTGGCATTGCCGAGCACTTCGTCATAACGTTTAAAGGCGAAGCCATCCTGCCAAGCGATATCTTGGCCCTTGGCACCGCAATGGAAGTGAGCGAGGGATACGAGTTTACCTTTACCGCCGGAATCGTAACCTCTCTCGCCCTGCTGGAGATTTCCCTGGGGCTTCTTTCGCTCATCCGACCGCGAAAGCTCCGTACGCCCACCCATGTCTTCCCCGCTATCGCCGCTAACCTCTGTGCTTTTCTGCTAGTGACCGTTGTGGGGCTCTCAGGCTTTTCCAACATCGACTTGGAGCAGGCGCTGGATTTTGGATTTGACCGTTGGCAGCCCATCACCACGTATGCGTCTCAGGGTTTTATCACTTCGTTCACCGAAATGGTCAACGAGTTGCCCATTGAGAAGCCCGAAGACTATACGCCCGATGAGGCGCAGAGCATCGAGCAGGAGCTCGCCGCCGTCTACGACAGCACATATGGCTCGAGCGAACAGCGCGCGGCGGCCGTTGCCCAGTTCAATGAAATCAAGCCGACGATTGTTGCCATCATGAACGAGAGTTTTAGCGACCTTTCGTGCTTTGAGCAGCTCCAGGCGGCCGGGTACTCCGGCCCCGCATTCTACAACTCGCTTCCCGACACACTTGTTCGCGGCACCATGCTCGCTTCGGTCGCCGGTGGCGGAACGGCGAACTCCGAATTCGAATTTTTGACCGGAGCGACAACGGCCTTTGTCGGATTAGGCAAGATCCCCTATCAGCTGTATCAGATGAATGGCGTAAACAGCCTGGCAAAGGACCTTAAAGAGCTTGGGTATACCACTACCGCTATGCACCCGCAAAACCCCGTCAACTACCATCGAGATAAAATCTATCAGCAGCTGGGCTTTGGAGACTTTCTTTCAATCGGCGATTTCGAAGGTGCGCCCTATTACCATGCCGGCGTATGCGACTACGCCACCTACGACAAGATACTCGACCTGCTTAGAACCGACGAAGCGCCGCAGTTCATCTTTGACGTCACGATGCAAAATCACGGCGGCTACGACTATGGCACCGTTCCCGCCGAAGAGCTGACAAACTATTGGGTCGAGGGAGCCAGCGAAGGCGCCAACAGCGCGCTCAACACCTATCTCACCTGCATCAACGCATCCGACCGGGACCTCGAGTACTTTATCAACGAGCTCCGCAACATCGGCAGACCGGTTGTTCTTGTCTTTTTTGGCGACCATCAGCCGAGCGCCGCAACGACTCTCAACGACGAGCTGTACCCTCAGGAAGATACGGCAAGCCACGCTTTCCGTATCTATCAGTCGACATATCTCGTCTGGGCTAACTATGAGATCGCCGGCAATACCGAGCTCAACGTCTACGACACCGTCGGGGCAAACGAGATTGCAGCCATTACCCTTAATAAGATCGGCGCCCCGCTCACCAATTACCAAAAGGCCCTGCTTGCGACAAGGTCAGATGTGCCCACCATCAATGTCGCCGGCTATCTCGGTGCCGACGGGCTGCGCTACGACTTGGAATCGGAAGACAGCCCCTACGCCTCGACGATCGACAAGCTGCAGCGCATGCAATACCTCGAGTTCGCCAGCAAAGTTCAGTAAGCCCGCCCATTCGCTTGGGCCCATCGTATTGCAAGCACGCTCGGCCCAAACGCATCGCAAATGACTCCCGCTCGCAAACGAGGGTACAATGACGCTCGTGTCACATCGCGGGGCCCCGGCCCCAGCATATACAAAGGAGTCATACATGGGTTGCGAACACGCACAGGCCGCCGGCGGACAAAC
>CABSMN010000011.1 GCA_902478765.1 uncultured Collinsella sp. | reverse complement strand
GGCGGCCCCGGATGGAGCCGCCCCTTGCGGTGCTATGCGTCTGGCGAGAAGCGCCTACTCCTCGTCGGAGGACTCGGACTTCACGACCTGGGAGAGCAGGTCGTCCAGGGAGCCAAGGTCTTCGTTGATGACGTCGCCGCCGGCGTTGGCGGAGGCGTCGTCGCTTGCGCCGCCAATAAGCTCGTCATCCTCAAAGTGGTGCTTTGCGGGAGCGGCGGTGCCGAGCATGATGTCGGCGTCGGCGTCAGGCGAGAAGACCATGTTCAGGAGCTGAGACAGGTCCTCGCTGTCAGCCTCGTCGTCCTCGGGCTCGAGGATGTAGAGCAGGCCGCGGGCCTCGAGACCGTCGCGCAGCTCCTCGATGGCCTTGGCGCCAATGCCATCGATGCGCAGCAGGTCGTCCTCGGTCTTGCCGATAAGGTCGCCCACGGTCTCGATGCCGACCTCGCTGAACTTGTTGGTCCAGCGCTGCGACACGCCCAGGTCGTCGAACAGGTACAGGCGAGCCTTCTCGGCGGAGATGGTATGGCCGTTGCGGGTGAACGAACCGTCAGCACCACCGAACTCGTCGTAGCCGGCCCAGTCGAGCTGCTGCGGAAGCTGCTCGTCTAGGTCCTTGAGCTCAACCGGAGCCCACTCGGGCAGCGACTTGGCGTTGGGCGAAGCCGGACCGTCGATGTCGACATAACCGTCGGCCGTGCGATACGTCAGCTTGGCGTTGGCGTACGGCTTGAGGCCGGTACCGGCCGGGATCTTCTTACCGACGATGACGTTGGACTTAAGGTCGAGCAGGTGGTCGACCTTGCCCTCAATGGCAGCCTCGGTAAGGACGCCGGCGGTACGGATGAACGAAGCGCTCGACAGCCAGGAATCGATGTTGGACGCGACCTTGAGCGTACCCAGAATGACGGGCTCGGCCACGGGAGCCTGACCGCCCAGACGGGCAACGCGCTCGACCTCGTCGGCGAACTCATAGCGGTCGACGTACTGACCAAGCAGGTACTTGGAGTCACCGGGGTTGGTGATCTGAACGCGACGCAGCATCTGACGTGCGAGCACCTCGATGTGCTTGTCGTTCAGGTCAACGCCCTGGCTGGTATAGACGTCCTTGACGCTCTCGACGAAGGTGTGCATCGTCGACTCGATGTCGGTCAGCTTGCGCAGGTTGCGGAAGTTGACGAAGCCCTTGGTGATCTGGTCGCCGGCGCGAACCTCGCAGCCGTCCTCGATCTCGGGCATAAAGCGCACCGATGCGGGGACGCGACGCTCGTCGAGGACACGGGTGTGATCCTCGGAGTCGGTGAGCGTCAGCACGTACTCGGACTTCTCGGGCTTAATCGAGAGGTGGCCGGAGTACGGAGCCAGCTCGGCCTCGCGGCCCAGGATCTTCTCGTTGACGTTGCCAACGATATCGAACATACGGCTGACCGTAGGCAGACCCTGCGTAATATCGTCGACGCCAGCGACGCCGCCGGAGTGAATGGTACGCATCGTAAGCTGCGTACCGGGCTCGCCGATGGACTGGGCGGCAATAATGCCGACGGCAGTACCGATGGCGACCGGACGACGGGTGGAAAGATCCCAGCCGTAGCACTTCTGGCACACGCCGTACTTGGAGCGGCAGGTGAGCAGCGCGCGGAGCTTGACCTTCTTGAGGCCGGCATCGACCATCTTCTGGATGTCGGCGACCTTCTCGATGTAGCCGTCCTGCTCAAAGAGCACGGTGCCATCGGGAGCCACGACGTCTTCGATGAAGCAACGGCCGACGAGGTCGGTGTTGAGGTCGGTGGTGCCGGGGATGACGAGGTTGTAGGTGACGCCCTCGTGCGTACCGCAGTCCTCCTCGCGGACGATGACGTCCTGGGCCACGTCGACCAGACGACGGGTCAGGTAACCAGAGTCCGAGGTGTGGGATGCGGTATCGACCAGGCCCTTACGGGCGCCGTAGGTCGAAATGAAGTACTCGAGCGGCAGCAGGCCCTCGCGGAAGTTCGCCTTAATGGGAAGGTCGATCGTCTCGCCGGACATGTCTGCCATCAGGCCACGCATGCCGCCGAGCTGACGCAGCTGGGTCTTAGAACCACGGGCGCCGGAGTCGGCCATCATGTACAGCGGGTTCTCCTCGTCGAACAAGTCGAGCATGAGCGCTGCGACCTTGTCGGTACAAGCGGTCCACTCGTTAACGACTTCGATGTGGCGCTCCGTCTCGTTGATGAAGCCCTCCTCGAAGTACTCGTTGATCTGGTCGACGTTGGCCTGGGCGCGATCGAGCAGCTCCTGCTTCTCGGCAGGGATGAGAGCGTCCCACACCGAGATGGTGAGGCCGGCGCGGGTAGCGTAGTGGAAGCCGGAGTACTTGATGGCGTCGAGGATCGGACCGACCTTGGCCTCGGGGTAACGATCGCAGCAGTCCGCAACCAGCTTGGCCACGTCGCCCTTGACCATCTTGTAGTTCATGAACTCGTAGTCTTCGGGCAGGCACTGGCGGTTGAAGATGATGCGGCCGATGGAGGTCTCGAAGCGCGCGGTCTTGTTGCCGGTGACGTCGTAGTCGACAAACTCGTTCTTGCCGTTCTTGACGCGGAAGATACGGGTGCCGTCCTCGTTGATGACGTTGGCGTCGGCAGCGGACACGCGGACCTGAATCTTGGCCTGCATGTCGACCTCGGAGCGGCAGTCATAGGCGTGCAGCGCGTCGTCGAAGCTGGCGAACACGTGGTTCTCGCCCGGCAGACCGTCGCGGACCTGGGTGAGGTAGTACACACCGATGATCATGTCCTGCGAGGGGATGTTGACCGGCTTGCCGGATGCCGGCGAGCGCAGGTTGTTCGCAGAGAGCATGAGCACGCGGGCCTCGGCCTGAGCCTGGCTGGACAGCGGCACGTGGACAGACATCTGGTCGCCGTCGAAGTCGGCGTTGAAGGGCGAGCAGACCAGCGGGTGCAGGTGGATAGCCTTGCCCTCGACCAGCACCGGCTCAAAGGCCTGGATGGACAGACGGTGCAGGGTCGGTGCACGGTTGAGCAGCACGACGCGGCCGTCGATGACCTCTTCGAGGATGTCCCACACAAAGGTGGCACCACGGTCGATAGCGCGCTTTGCGCCCTTGATGTTCTCGACCTTGCCGAGCTCGACCAGGCGCTTCATGACGAAGGGCTTGAAGAGCTCCAGCGCCATGGTCTTGGGCAGACCGCACTGGTGCAGCAGCAACTTGGGGTCGGTAACGATAACCGAACGGCCGGAGTAGTCGACACGCTTACCCAGCAGGTTCTGACGGAAACGACCCTGCTTGCCCTTGAGGGCCTCGGCGAGCGACTTGAGCGGGCGACCGCCACGACCAGAGACCGGGCGACCACGACGGCCGTTGTCGAACAGGGCGTCCACGGACTCCTGGAGCATGCGTTTCTCGTTGTTCACGATAATCGCAGGGGCGTCCAGGTCGAGCAGGCGCTTGAGTCGGTTGTTACGGTTGATCACGCGACGATATAGATCGTTGAGGTCGGACGCGGCGAAGCGGCCGCCGTCGAGCTGGACCATCGGGCGCAGATCGGGCGGAATGACCGGGATGACGTCCAGGATCATGTTCGCGGGGCTGTTGCCGCCCTTCAGGAAGGCGTCAACGACCTCAAGGCGCTTGACGGCCTTCTCGCGCTTCTGCTTCTGGGAATCCTCGTCGGCGATGATGGCCTTGAGCTTCTCGGCCTCGGAGGGGAGGTCGATGGCAGCGAGCAGGTCGCGGACGGCCTCGGCACCCATACCACCCTTGAAGTACATGGAGTAGTAACGGGTCATCTCGCGGAACAGCGGCTCATCGGAGATGAGGTCGCGCTCAGTGAGCTTCATGAAGGCGTTGAAGGCGTCCGTGCGGAGCTGCTTCTCGTCCTTGCACTCTTCCTCGATGTCGACGATGCCAGAGGCGATCTCCTCGGGGGTCAGCGGCTCCTCGTCGGAGAACTCGTCAAAGTTCTCGGGGTCGCCCTGCTCCTTGAGGGACTCGATCTGGCGGGCGCACTCGGCATCGATCTCTTCCAGATCGGCGGCGAGCTCCTCGCGCAGGTCGTCGGCGTCGGCCTCGCGGGCCTCATAGTCAACCTCGGTGATGATGTAGCTGGCAAAGTACAGAACCTTCTCGAGGTCCTTGGACTTGATGTCGAGCATACGGCTCATCGGGAAGCTCGTGGGGCTCTTGAAGTACCAGATGTGGGACACGGGAGCGGCGAGCTCGATGTGGCCCATGCGGTCGCGACGCACCTTGGCCGAGGTGACCTCGACGCCGCAGCGCTCGCAGACGATGCCCTTAAAGCGGATGCCCTTGTACTTGCCGCAGGAGCACTCCCAGTCCTTGGCGGGACCGAAGATCTTCTCGCAGAACAGGCCGTCCTTCTCGGGCTTGAGGGTACGGTAATTGATGGTCTCCGGCTTCTTGACCTCACCGTGCGACCAGGAACGGATCTGGTCGGCGGAGGCAAGGGAGATCTTTACCGAGTCAAAATCAGTAGCTTCGAAATCTGCCACAGTCAACTACTCCTTATCAGTGGTCGTGGCGGCGACAGCCTCGGGTGCCTCGGCGGTCTCGGCATCCTCGGCCTCGACGTCGGTGTCAACGCCGGCGAGCGCAGCCAGGTCGTCGAGAGCAGAGGTCTCCTCGGCGGTCACAGGGGCGGAGGCGTCCTCGTCGGCATCGTGCATGGGCTCGATGTCCAGCGCGAGGGAGCGGATCTCCTTGACGAGAACCTTGAAGGACTCGGGGATACCCGGGACAGGAACGTTCTCGCCCTTGACGATGGACTCGTAGGTCTTGACGCGGCCCACGGTATCGTCGGACTTGACGGTCAGGATCTCCTGCAGGACGTTGGAAGCACCGTAAGCGTACAGTGCCCAAACTTCCATCTCGCCGAAGCGCTGGCCGCCGAACTGGGCCTTGCCGCCCAGAGGCTGCTGGGTAACCAGGCTGTAAGGGCCGGTCGAACGGGCGTGGATCTTGTCGTCGACCATGTGGCCGAGCTTGAGGATGTAGGACGTACCCACGGTAATGGGCTCGCGGAACTCCTCGCCGGTACGGCCGTCGAACAGACGGGTCTTGCCGCGCTCGTCAAGCTGGGTGACGAACTCGGGGCGCATGTGATCGCCAAAGGCAGCGGTGGCCTTGTTGAGCATGTTCTTGTTGGCACGACGGATGACCTCAGCGATCTCGTCCTCCTTGGCGCCGTCGAAGACGGGCGTGGCGGTGAAGAACGGACCGGGGACGTACTTGTCGGAGTCGGCCTGCTCGGTATCCCAACCGCAGGCAGCAGCCCAGCCAAGGTGGCACTCGAGCAGCTGGCCGACGTTCATACGCGAAGGAACGCCCAGCGGGTTGAGGATAACGTCGATCGGGGTACCGTCAGCCATGTAGGGCATGTCCTCGACCGGCAGAACGTTACAGATAACACCCTTGTTGCCGTGGCGGCCGGCGATCTTATCACCCTGCTGGATCTTACGACGCTGGGCGACGTAGACGCGCACCTGCTCGTTGACGCCGGGGGCCAGGTCGTCGCCGTTCTCGCGGCTAAAGCGGACGACATCGATGACGCGGCCGTAAGCGCCGTGAGGCATCTTAAGGGAGGTATCGCGGACGTCGTGGGCCTTGGCACCGAAGATGGCGCGCAGCAGGCGCTCCTCGGCGGTCAGAGCGCTCTCGCCCTTAGGCGTGACCTTGCCGACCAGGATGTCGCCAGGGCCGACCTCGGCGCCGATGCGGATGATGCCGTCCTCGTCGAGGTTGGCAAGCATGTCCTCGGAGAGGTTCGGGATCTCGCGGGTGATCTCCTCGGGACCGAGTTTGGTGTCGCGGGCGTCGATCTCGTGACGGGTGATGTTGATGGTCGTCAGCAGGTCCTCGGCCACCAGGCGCTCGGACACGACGATACCGTCCTCGTAGTTAAAGCCTTCCCACGGCATGTAGGCCACGGTGAGGTTCTGGCCCAGTGCGAGCTCGCCGTGATCGGTCGAAGGACCGTCGGCCAGAGGCTCGCCCTGTTCAACGGTGTCACCGACGCGCACGAGCGGACGGTGGTTGATGCAGGTGGACTGGTTGGAGCGCTGGTACTTGGCCAGATGATACTCGTCCATGCCGCCGGCATGCTTGACGATAATCTTGGCGGCGTCGGCAAAGATGACCTCGCCGGCGTTCTTGGCCAGGGTGACCTC
Organism: uncultured Collinsella sp.; assembly: GCA_902478765.1. Taxonomy (GTDB): domain Bacteria; phylum Actinomycetota; class Coriobacteriia; order Coriobacteriales; family Coriobacteriaceae; genus Collinsella. Next base: position 6,765 of record CABSMN010000011.1, on the reverse strand, counting down.
GCCGGAGTCCAGGGCGGCGCGACGCTCCATGCCGGTACCGACATAGGGAGCGGCGGGGTGAACCAGCGGCACGGCCTGACGCTGCATGTTAGCACCCATCAGCGTACGCTTGGCGTCGTCGTGCTCAAGGAACGGGATCAGCGTGGCTGCGACGGAGAGCATCTGACGCGGCGAGACGTCCATGTAGTCGACGTCCTCGACGGGCACGTCGGCGGGAGCGCCGAAGGAGCCGTCGAAGTCGCGGGTACGGGCGATCACGGTGTGCGGACGGACGATCTTGCCCTCGGCATCGGTCGTGATGAACTCGTTGGTCTTGGGATCGAGCGGCGTGTTGGCCGGCGCGATGACGTGCTTCTCTTCCTCGTCAGCGGTCATCCAGTCGATCTGGTCGGTGGCAACGCCGTTCTCGACGCGACGGAACGGGGCCTCGATGAAGCCATACTCGTTGACGCGAGCGTAGAGGGCGAGCGAGCCGATCAGGCCGATGTTGGGGCCTTCGGGGGTCTCGATCGGGCACATGCGGCTGTAGTGCGAGTTGTGAACGTCGCGGACGGCCGTCGGCACGTTGGTGCGGCGGCTGGAGCCGGACTTGTGACCGGCAAGACCACCAGGGCCGAGTGCGGACAGACGGCGCTTGTGGGTCAGACCGGTCAGGGGGTTCGCCTGGTCCATGAACTGCGAGAGCTGCGAGGAACCGAAGAACTCCTTGATGGAGGCCACGATCGGGCGGATGTTGATGAGCGACTGCGGGGTGATCTCGTCGATGTCCTGGGAGCTCATGCGCTCACGGACGACGCGCTCCATACGGCTCATGCCGATACGGAACTGGTTGGCGACGAGTTCGCCGACGGTGCGGATGCGGCGGTTGCCAAAGTGGTCGATGTCGTCGACCTTGAAGCCCTGCTCGCCGGCAGCGAGGGACAGCAGGTAGCGCAGCGTCGCGACGATATCCTCGTCGGTGAGCACCGTGACCTCTTCCTCGGTGGTGAGGTTGAGCTTCTTGTTGACCTTGTAACGACCGACGCGGGCCAAATCGTAGCGCTGCGGGTTAAAGAGCAGGCCCTCGAGCAGGCTGCGGGAAGCGTCCACGGTGGGAGGCTCGCCCGGGCGCAGGCGACGGTAGATCTCGATGAGGGCGTCCTCGCGAGTGAGGGCGGTGTCGCGCTCCAGGGTGCGCTTGATCACATCGGAGTTGCCGAGCAGCTCGATGATGTCGTCGTTGGTGACGGCGATGCCAAGGGCGCGCAGGAACATCGTGGCGCTCTGCTTGCGCTTACGGTCGATGGAGACCATGAGCTGGTCGCGCTTGTCGACCTCAAACTCAAGCCAGGCACCGCGGGACGGGATGATCTGGGCCTTGTAGATCTGCTTGCCCGAATCCATCTCGGAGCTGTAGTACACGCCCGGGGAGCGGACGAGCTGCGAGACGACGATACGCTCGGTACCGTTGATGATGAAGGTGCCCTGATCGGTCATCATGGGGAAGTCGCCCATGAAGACGAGCTGCTCCTTGATCTCGCCGGTCTCCTTGTTGGTGAGACGGACGTCGGTCAGAAGCGGAGCCTGATAGGTCATATCCTTCTCGCGGCACTCCTCGACGGTGTGCGCGGGGTCGCCGAACTGATGCTCGCCGAAGGTAACCTCGAGAACATGGTTCTGACTCTGGATGGGGCTGGATTCCTTGAACGCCTCACGAAGGCCCTCATCCTTAAAACGCTCAAAGGATTCCCTTTGAACAGAGATAAGGTTGGGGAGCTCCATGGCCTCCGGGATTTTCCCGAAGCTGACGCGCTTGCGCTCAGTGGCAGTGTATGCGTAGGTCACCAGGTTTTTCCTCCTTCACGGAAATGCTCGGTGGGTTGGCGAGGCATAGCTTCGCCAGTTATCGCAACCTAATAGTTTATCAGGTACCGACCGTTGGGCAAGAAAAGCCTTGACGCGATTGAGTTTTTGGAGTAGCAAAGTTTTTCGACAGAAAACACGCAGGTAGATGTATGTGTATCGAACATCTGTTCATATATTTTCTGTGAACAGAGAGCCGGCAATCGCAGCTCTTATAAAAAACGGGCGCGAACCGAAGTCCGCGCCCGTAAATGTCGATGCCCGAAGGCTTACTTGCGCATCAATCCGCCGCGCTCGTCGATGGCGTCCCAGAAGGCATCGGCAAAGCGGGGGTCGTTTGCAGCCATGAGGGCGTTAGTGGCCATCCAACCAGAGGGAGTGCCGGTGTCGTAGCCCGACAGCGGGTCGATGACGACGGCATACATGGCCTCGCGGTCGAGCGAACGGGCCATGGCGTCGGTGAGCTGGATCTCGCCGCCCTTGCCGGCCTGCTGATCTGCCAGCAGGTCCATGACCAGCGGGCTCAGCAGGTAGCGACCGACGATGTACAGGTTGGACGGAGCAGCCTCGGGAGCGGGCTTCTCAACCAGACCGCCGATACGCCAGACAGCGCCCGGCTCGGCATCGGCAACGTCCTCGGCGCCCTCGAGCGAACCGACGCGCTCGCCGGCGATAACGCCGTAGCGGCTGACTTCCTCGGGCGAGCAAGCAGCGACGGCGATAACCGAAGCGCCACCGTGCTCCTTGGAAACGGCGAGCATCTTGTCGCAGATATCGCGGTTAGGCACAACGTAGTCGCCCAGAAGAACCAGGAAGTTCTCCCCTGCCACGGCGTCGGCAGCAGAGCGAATAGCATGACCGAGGCCCTTGGGCTCGTACTGATAACGGAAGTCGACCGGCATACCGCCAGCGTGGGCGACAGCATCGGCATAGGCGTTCTTGCCGCGCTCGCGCAGCAGGTTCTCGAGCGAGCGATCGGGCTGGAAGTAGTTCAGTAGCTCGGGCTTACCGGGAGAAGTAACGATGATGGCATCGTCGACCTCCTCGGGGTCGAGTGCCTCCTCGACGACATACTGGATGACCGGCTTGTCGAGCACCGGCAGCATCTCTTTGGGCGTGCACTTGGTGCCAGGCAGAAAACGCGTGCCAAGACCGGCGGCGGGGATGATTGCCTTCATGTTATTCAAAGATCCTTTCGCAGGCGCAAAAGCGCCCCATGCGTGCGGCACACAGCCGCAGACCAAATTGCGATACCCAAGCATCTTACCGCTGGAACTATATGTCGCTACAAGGCAGAGACAATTCTTCAGCAGGTCAACGCAAATTATTGCTCGAATGGTGCAATTTTATTGCCCAACGGCAGGGCACCCGATACGACGCAAATCACAGAACATGGCAGTTTGAGCAACCGATGCCGAGGGACCGAAAAACAAAAAAGACGGGGCTCGCAATGCGAACCCCGTCTGCAAAGAAATCTGGCGAGAAAGCCTGATTACTTGAGGGTGACAGCAGCGCCAGCAGCCTCGAGCTTCTCCTTGGCAGCCTCGGCGTCCTCCTTCTTGGCACCCTCGAGAACAGCCTTGGGAGCGCCCTCGACGACCTCCTTGGCCTCCTTCAGGCCAAGGTTGGTGAGCTCACGGACGGCCTTGATGACCTGGATCTTGTTGTCGCCGAAGCCCTCGAGCACGACGTCAAACTCGGTCTTCTCCTCGGCCTCAGCAGCGCCAGCAGCGGGAGCGGCGACAACAGCGGCAGGAGCAGCGGCGGAAACGCCGAAGGTGTCCTCGATAGCCTTAACGAGCTCGGAAGCCTCGAGAAGGGTCATTTCCTTAAGAGCATCGATGATCTCATCGGTGGTAAGCTTAGCCATTTCTAAGTCCTTTCGGTTTCCGTGCGGATGCACGGAGATCAGTTAAAACACGGCGCGAATGCGCCAGGGGTGCGGCGTTGCCGCCGCGGGTGAAAACAGCGACTAGGCTGCCTTCTGCTCGGAGACCTGCTGGATCGAACGAGCGAGACCAGAGGAAACGCCGTTGACGCAGACAGCGATGTCGCGAGCGAAACCGGAGATGAGACCGGCGATCTGGCCGAGAAGCTGATCCTTGGTGGGCAGCTCGGCGATAGCCTTAACATCATCAGCGGAAACGGCCTTGCCGTCGGAGATACCGCCCTTGATCTCAAGGACGCCCTTGGACTTAGCAGAGAAGTCCTTAAGGGCCTTAGCGGCCTCGACCGGCTCGGACTCGTAGAACACATAAGCGACGGGGCCGGCGAGGATCTCGTCGAGCTCGGGCTGCTCCTGGTTCTTGAGAGCGATCTTGACCAGGTTGTTCTTGTAGACCTTCATCTCGGCGCCGCACTCGCGAAGCTGATGACGCAGCTCCTGAGCCTGCTTAACCGTCAGACCGTTGTAGTTGACGACGAACAGACCGGCGTTCTCGGCGATACGGGACTCGATCTCTGCAACCTTGTCGATTTTGTACTGCTGGGGCATGAATTACACCTCCTCGAATTCTTTCCGGGCACGGTCCGCCACAAGGACGTGACGGGGGCATGTCCAAAAAGAAAGCCCCCGCGCTGCATGAGCGACGGGGGCGAGAAGACATATCTACTCGACCACCTCGGCTGGCGGGAAGTCCCATTAAGCTCGCGGGCGATGCCCGTTTGCACCGGCTGTCTCTGGCAGCGGATTCGTGCGTGAACCGAAAGTATTATGGCGGGGGCCCCGGCGTCGGTCAACGGGCGCGAGGATTCGTACACAAACCCTGCATACGCTCCGGTCCGAGGGGCCGGGTTGAGATTTTCGCTCGGTCAAGTCCTGGCTCGCACGAAGGCCACATTAAGTGGCCTTCGGCTCGTGCGGAATCTACGAAAATCTCAACCCGGCCCCTCGGACCGGAGCTGCGGTAACTTTGCTGCGAATCCTCGTGTCCGTTGGCCGGCGCGCCCCGCGCATAACCCTTATGTCGGTGGGCTGATGGGTTGGGTCCCGTTGGGCCTACAGGGTTGAAACGAAGTTTGACAGGCGGCGGAGGCCTTCGTCCAGGTCTTTATCGGAAACGCAATAGCTGAGGCGGACGTGGCCTTCGGTGCCGAAGCAGTCGCCCGGGACTAGGGCTACGTTGGCCTCTTTGATGGCTTTGATGCAGAAGTCTTCGCTTGTCAGGCCGAATTGTTTGATGCTCGGGAAGGTATAGAAGGCTCCTGCGGGCTCTACTACGTCGAGGCCCATGGCGTATAAGGCTGCGAGTACGCGTTCGCGGCGGGCTCGGTAGACTTTGAGCATGGGGGTTGGGTCGACGGTCAGGGCTCGAGCTGCGGCGTCCATCTCGAAGGAGACGGCGCTCGATACTAGGTATTGGTGAGCTTTTGCGATCTCGGCGATGACGGGTGCCGCTGCTGCGAGCCAGCCCAGGCGCCAGCCGGTCATGGCCCAGGGCTTGGAGAAGCTCTCGATGATCACCGTCTGCTCGCGCAGCTCCGGGTGTCGCTGGGCAAAACGCTCGTAACCATCCACATAGACCAAACGGTTGTACACGTCGTCGCAGACCACGTAGATGCCCGACTGCTCCGCTACGCGCGCCACGGCGTTGAGCGATGCCGCGTTGAGAATGCAGCCCGTGGGATTGTTGGGCGAGCAGATAACGATGGCCTTGGTCGCCGGGGTCACACAGGCGCGAAGCGCATCCTCGTCAATCTGAAATTGCGCAGGCCCCGTATCCAAAAAGACCGCTTTGGCGTGATTGGCCACAACGATGCTTTCGTACAGGCCAAAGGCCGGCGTGGGAATAATGACCTCGTCGCCGGGGTTGAGCATAGCCATAAATGTTGCCGACAGGGCCTCGGTCGCGCCGTCGGTCAGGATGACCTCGTCGGCCGAAAACATAAGGCCCGCGTCCCCCATGTAGGCAGATAACGCCTCACGCAGGGCGGGGCGACCGTTGTTGGGCGGATAGTGCGTGTCGCCGCGGTCCAACGAAGCAGTCACCTCGGCGCTAATCACATCGGGCGTGGGAAAATCGGGCTCGCCAAGCGCGAGCGCAATGCATCCCGGGTGCCGGGCGGCGAGTGCGTTGATTCGGCGGATGCCAGAAGGCTTGAGCGTGGCAAACGAGGTGTTCATGGGCAGACGCATGGCATTCCTTTCATAAGGGTTGCACTAGGATAGCGCGGCGAGGCGCCCGCCGGACGGTGTAACCTAAACGGAAATGAACCGGAAAGGAGGCGGCATGGAGACGACCGCACGCGGCGATGTACCAAAAACACTGCATAACATCGCGTTTGTCAGTATTCCCGAGAGTGCCGATCTTGAGTTTTTGCTCTGGGACCTGCAGGATGCCATCGCCGCCTATGCACAGCTTTCCGGCACTGTACTCCCCCGCCCAGTCGACTTGAAGGCGGATGATGCCGGTGCAGTCGATGGCATGGTGCTCGCTGTTGACGATGCATTTGACGATGAGGCTATGATCGCTGTCGAGCAGATACTCGATCGCCTTGGGAATACAGAGGCACGAGTCTATGTCGTCGTCCAGACCCTGTCCAAAAACAACAAGCAGGCGGACGAAGTCCTCGACCGCCTGTACCGGGCATGTATTCTACGTGACCTGCCATGGTGCGGCGGCGTTGTCGTCTGTACCGGCAGCGGCTTCGCGGCGCTTCGTCACTCACCGCGCATGGGACTCTTGCGGCGACCGTTTTCGGAAGCGATGGACAAGCTCGTAGGCGCCGTTCGTATGGGCTGTTCGGTTGAGCATGCGCAGCGACTTGGTGGTGGTAATGCCGAGGACGTCGACGCCGACGGCATGATTTGCACCGAGCCAGCCGTGCCCGCGCCGATCTGGCGAGGCGTTCTGAAACGTCTGGGCGCCCACGCTCAAACAAAAATCTAAATTAAATAACAGCTGTCTCTTATACACATCTCCG
>CABSMN010000010.1 GCA_902478765.1 uncultured Collinsella sp. | reverse complement strand
ACCTTGGCCATCCCACCCGCGCCTTAAGGTGGGGGTTCTTATGCCTTCTTGCGACGATAGAGCACGAAGCCACAGACACCGATGATGACGACGGCGCCAACGGCCATGGCGGCCACGTTGTTGCCTTCGGACTTCTCCTCGGTGGCCTCTTTCTTCTCGACCTCGGGCTCGGCTACGTCCTCATCGGAGAGCGCCTCGTCGGCGTAGGTGATGGACTCGACCAGGCAGTCGTTGTCGGCATCGTAGTCACTCGGGACGAACTCCTCGGAGAAGTCGCCCTCCTTAAGGTAGTCGCGCATCTCCTCGAGCATGGCCTTGCACTTGAGGTAGGTGTCCTTGGTGGCAGCCTTGCCGGCCTTGTTGGCCAGGGCGGTGCGGGCCTCGGTGCCCTCGGCGGCCTGCATGGCCTCGTCGACGGTTAGGTTCTGCTCGATGAGTTCCTTCTGCAGTGCATCGAGGTAGGCGCGGACGCCGGTGGCGCAGTGGTCGCGGTTCTCATAGGCGAGCGTGTTGATGTCCATGAGGACGTAGTTGATGGAGTTCTTGGGCTCCTCGTTGTTCACGACGTCTTCCTCTTCGCAGTGATCGAAGGAGACGTCCTGATCGCTAAAGTAGGGGCTGACCTCGGTGAGCAGTGCGGAGTAGAGGGGGATGGCGACGGAGAACTCGGCGTTGGAGAGCATCTCCCACTGGATGGTCGCGATCTCGGGGTCCATGCCCTGACGGATCTGGAAGGTATGGATCTCGGTGTTGCGGTTGGAGCCGATGGCGTAGGCGCCGTCGGTGTTGGCGTTGAGGCCGGCGACATTCTCGCCGCGGGCGGCGAAGCTGCGGATCATCTCAAAGGTGCTCCAGTCGGACTTGCCGGGCTGGAAGAACAGCGGCTGCATCTCGTGGACCAGGGCTCCGGTCGTGGCGCGAGCATCTTCGCGCTCGTCTTTCACGATCTCGTAGTCAGTGCCTTCAGCCAGCGGGGCCATGAAGTAATCGCGACCCTGGATATAGCGCGACCACTGGTGCATACCGGCCTCGCCGATCTCCTCGCCGTAGGTCTTGGCGACGTCGAACTTGCCGTCGGTGTACTCGGCAAAGCCCTTCTCCTTAGGCATGGACTCGATGCCCTCGGAATGGAGACAGTTCTCGGTGTCATCGAGGTCGACGTTATAGGTGAGGTTGCCGATGTTGGGGTTGAGCGAGGCAATGTCATCGGCGAGCTTCATAGCAATCCACTGATGGCCGGAAAGCGCGGCGAACAGCCAGGTCTCGGTGCTGTCGGCGATGATGATCTGGTCGTTGGAGCAGACGCCCTGCTCGTCGATCAGGCTGCCGATGAGCTCGACGCCCTCGCGGGCCGTGGCGCTCTCGCCCAGGATGACGCTGGCATAGCTGTACTCGCCGATGCCAGTCTCCTCGGTGATGGGGTCGGCCTCTTCGGCCTTCTCGTTATAGGAGGTGCTCAACGTGGCAGAGCAGGAGACGCCCTTCTCGTTGATGCCTGCCTCGGAATATGCGTCGTAGCGATCTTCCCACTGCGAGGGGTTGTCGCGAACGAAGGTGTAGCGGTAGGTTGTGCCCTTGGACTTGTACTCAAAACCGGACTCGACCGATGTGTACTCGTTGCCGTCCTTGTGTGCGGGCTCAATGCCAAAGTGCTTGACATAGCGCGGACCGAAATCCTCGGAACGGCCATAGTACGTGTTGCCGTCTGCCGTGAGCTTGCTACCCATGTAGATCTGGGTGCAGGCGAGCGCCGAAGTCGGCATGGCCATGATGGCCGCTGCTCCAAACGCAAGGCCGCAGCCGAGCTTTTTGAGCGTGTTGACAGGATGAGTAAACCTCATGATCCCTCCCAACCGTTGAAACCCCGCGGAACCGTGCAGGATTTCAGCTAATAAATACATCTATTAGCCTATCGGAAGTCTATATAGTATTCATCTATTTCGATGAAATACTCGATGAGCGTCCTAAAATATGCGATGAGCGGACAAGAATACTCATTATCTAGCTTTAGTTAAATAAAGACGCCCTGCAATTACTGTATCTGAATAAAGCGCCTTGCACGGGGCACAAAGAAAAATCCCCCGCTGTCTGGCAAATGCATAAACAACGGGGGAGACGATAATTGGATGAATATCATACCAATGTGGAATTACTTCTTCCGGCGGTGGATCACGTTAATCGCATAGCCGACGAGCATGGCCAAGACGATGACGATAAAGCCAATCAGGGGGTTGTCGTTCATGGGGTCCTCCTATTTTCCGAGCGGGGAGAATTCGTCGACGATGAGGTCGAGGCATTGCGGAAGCGCGCGGGCTCCAAAGACGCCCGAGTTGCTGGAGATGATCTCGCCATCGAACTGCATGCCCAGCGACGGCGTGCAGGTGATTTTGGCTTCCTTGGTCTGGATGATCTTGAACTGCGGACGGCCGAGCACCTTGCCGGCGGGGTCGAGCGCGGCGGTGATCACAGTGGGCAGGAGCTGGACGGTTTTTACGGGCTCGATGACCGCGATGTCGACCATGCCGTCGTTCATGCGGCAATCGGGGAACAGGTTGATGTCGTTTTGAATGACCGAGGTGTTGCCGGCCATGCAGCAGATGCCATCGAGCTCCTCGATAATGCCGTCATGCTCAATCGTAAAGTGCGCCACCGTGGGGTTGGGTGTGGCGAGCGCCGACAGGAAATAGGCGATCTCACCGATGTCGTTTTTGGCGGGGGCGGCCTTCATCATGATCTCGGCGTCGAAGCCCGAGCCGGCGATGATGATAAAGCCGTGGCGCTTCTCGTTGCCGTTCTCGTCGAGCCAAAAGAGCTCGCCCATGTCCACTTTGACCGTGCGACCGGCGCGGCAAGCCTTGGCAAGCGCCGCTGCCTCGGGGGCATTACCGATGTTGTTAAAGAACAGGCAGGCCGTGCCGGAGGGGAAGACGAGCGTGGGGACACCGCACCCGCGCATTTGGTCGAGCACGTTGGAGACGGTGCCGTCGCCGCCCGAAACGACCACGCGATCAAACTCGCGCACGTCTGCCACGGCGTCCTCGGGTTCCATGCCATCGCCGATAAAGCGCATCACGACCTCGTCGCCGCCCTGCGCGAGGGCGTGCGTGAACGCGTAGATTTCATCTGAGCTGGGGCCCGATGCCGGGTTGTGGATGATAAGGCAGCGCATACTTACGTTCCCGTTCTGTGACTAACCGAGTATAGTTGTAAGACAATGCCGATATCCTACCCGTGTTTTTCGGGCCTAACCTTATTCGATGGGTTGATATGTACATTTCCACACATCAGGCTCTGCTCGACTTTTGCCAACGCGCCCGCGAGTTCGACGCGATTGCCGTCGATACCGAGTTTTTGCGCGAGCGCACGTTCCATCCGCGCCTGTGCTTGGTCCAGATTGCCACCCCTGCCGAGAGCGTCGCGGTCGATCCTCTGGTGATCGACGACCTGTCGCCGCTGGCCGAGCTTATGGCCGACGAGAGCGTGACCAAGGTCTTCCACGCCTGCTCGCAGGATATGGAGGTTATGCTCCATACCGTGGGCGTGCTGCCGCGTCCCATTTTTGACACACAGGTCGCCGCCGCCTTTTTGGGCGAGCGCCAGCAGATTTCCTACGGCGCGCTCGTGCAGACGTTTTGCGGCGTTTCGTTGCCCAAGACCGAGTCGCTGACCGACTGGTCGCGCCGCCCGCTGACCGACAAACAGATCGAGTACGCGATCGATGACGTCAAGTACCTGATTGTCGCCTATACCGAGATGATGAGCCGCCTGCGTGAGCTGGGCCGCGTGGACTGGGTGCTCGACGAGTTGCGTCCGCTGGCCGACGAGTCGCACTACCGCGCCGATCGTCACGAGGCATTCCGCAAGGTCAAGCGCATCAACTCGTGTAGCCGCCATCAGCTGGGCATCGCGCGCGAGCTTGCCGCTTGGCGCGAGGACCGCGCCGAGCGCCGCAACATCCCACGCAAGTGGGTCATGTCCGACGATACGCTGCTGGCGCTCGTCAAGCGCAATCCTGTGCGCGTTGAGGAGTTCCGCAGCATCCGCGGCACCGATCAGCTGGGGGAGCGCGACGTGGACGGCGCGCTCATGGCCATTAAGCGCGGTGCGAGCTGCCCGCACGATCGCCTGCCGCTCATGGTGCGCGGGCACCGTCAGATTTCGCCGGAGTTGGAGAGCGTGACGGACCTGATGTATGCGCTCATTCGCCTGGTTGCCGAGCGTTCGGGCGTGGCGACCTCGGTCATTGCCTCGCGCGATGACCTGGCCGACTACATTGAGCATCCTGAGCAAAGTCCCCTGCGCGAAGGCTGGCGCTTTGAGCTCGTGGGCTCGCGCCTGGACGATCTGCTCTCGGGCAACATGGGGCTGACGGTCAAAGATGGCAAAATTGAATTGCTATAGGTATATAGTTACGCGGTTTTACCAAACCGCGTAACAGCTCGACGCTGCAAACGGCCGAGAGCGGCAATCTGACGTTCAATCGTCGCTCGCGTACCAAAGTACGCGTCGCTTCTCTTTCACGTCACCTTGCTCGCTCTCGGCCGTTTTCGCTGACATTGCCAAAACATCGATGTTGATTTGCTGGTCAGTCGAATGGGTAGAATGCCTCCAACGTGTAACTCGATTCGGAGGAATTCGCATGCCTTATTACTATGGATACGGCTTTGGCATTGACCCGCTGTACCTGCTGGTTGTTCTTGTCTGCACGGTGCTTGGCCTTGCCGCGCAGAGCTATATCAACTCGACGTACAGGACGTGGTCTAAGGTGCGCTCGGACGGCGATACGGGTGCCACGGTCGCTCGCCGCATGCTCGACGCCAACGGTTGTAGTGCCGTGGGCATCAAGGGCGTTGCCGGCGAGCTCACCGATCATTACAACCCGCAGGACAACAACCTGTATCTGTCGGATGCCAACCGTTCGGGCGGGTCGGTCGCAAGCGTTGCCGTCGCCTGCCACGAGGCGGGCCATGCCGCCCAGCGTCAAAGTGGTTATGCCATGATGAAGGTACGTACCGCTTTGGTCCCCGTCGTCAACTTTACCCAAAACACCTGGACGATCGTGCTGCTCATGGGCCTATTCATGAACATCGCGGGGCTCACGACCCTCGCGCTGGTCTTCTTCTCGTTTAGCGTGTTGTTCCAGCTGGTTACGCTGCCGGTCGAGATCGATGCCAGTCGCCGCGCCGTGGCGTATATCGAGCAGTCGGGCATGAGTTCCAAGCAGGTCAACGGCGCCAAGAAGGTGCTGACGGCAGCCGCGCTTACCTATGTGGCCGCAGCGCTCACTTCGATTATTCAACTGCTCTACCTGATGGCTCGCTACAACAGAAACTCCAACCGATAACAAATAGGACAGGCAGGCGCCGCGGGGATTCGTGTCCACGCGGCGCTGTACTATGTGTTGGACTTAAATATGCACGGGGCCGGAGCCTCTGTGCGCGATAACGAAAGGAGGCTGCGTGGCAGGCTGGAATCTGACCGGCAATGCCGTTTCTGCCGAGTTTGACGGATCGGACGAGCAGGAGCGCAAAGAGCTCAGCGTGAGCCAAGCGGTGGAGATCGCCGCCGGTGCGCTCGATGCCATTCCGCAGCTGAGCGTTTTGGGTGAGGTCACGGGTTTTCGTGGTCCCAATGCCCGGAGCGGCCACTGCTACTTCCAAATCAAGGACGACTCGGCGGCCGTCGACTGCATCATCTGGAAAGGAGCCTACCTTAAGCGTACCTTCGATCTGCGCGACGGCATGCAGGTGAGCTTTAAGGGCAGCTTCAATCTCTACAAGCCTACGGGTCGCATGAGCTTCGTCGCCCGCTCGTTTTCGCTGGCGGGGGAGGGTCTGCTGCGTCAACAAGTGGCGCAACTGGCCGAAAAGCTGCGTCGCGAGGGCCTGATGGACGAAGCGCGCAAGCGCCGCATTCCGGTGTTTTGCTCGCGTGTGGCGGTCGTCACCTCCCTTTCGGGTGCCGTGATCGACGACGTTAAGCGCACATTGCGCCGTCGCAACCCGCTCGTCGAGCTTGCCTGCGTGGGCGCAAAGGTCCAGGGCGAGGGTGCGCCGGCAGAGCTTATTGAAGGCTTGCACCGCGCTGCTGCCATTACGCCGGCGCCCGATTGCATTTTGCTCGTGCGTGGCGGCGGTTCCTTCGAGGACCTCATGACCTTTAACGACGAGGAGCTTGCCCGTGCGGTGGCAGCTTGTCCCGTGCCTGTGGTGACGGGCATTGGGCATGAGCCCGATACCTCGATCTGCGACATGGTGAGCGACCGTCGCGCCTCAACGCCAACGGCAGCGGCAGAATCGGTGGCACCGGCTATGACGGAGTTGGCCGACGTGCTCGAGACGCGCCATCAGCGTCTGGGCGCCGCAATGGCTTCGATGATCGGGTCGGATCAGGTTGATTTGGAGATGCTCGATCAGCGCGGTCACCGTGCCTGGGATGCCTATACGGCTCGCTTGGGCGATGCCCTCGATGCCGCCGCATGCCGCCCGTGCCTCAACGATCCAACGTTTATGGTCGAGCGGCGCGAGTCTGAGCTTGCGCTGACTGCCGATCGACTGTCGGGCGCCATAACGCGTTCGGTTGGGGCCTTCCGCTCCAACTTCGAGCGTCTGCCCGAGCGCTTGATCGCAAGCACCTCGGGGCTCGATGGCAAACGCCATGCGCTCACGCTTGCGAGTTCCCGTCTGGAGCATCAGGGGCGCACAATGCTCAACAAGTCAGCTTCCGACTTGGGCCGTGCAGCGGCTTCGCTCGATGCCCTGTCGCCGCTCAAGGTACTTGCCCGCGGCTATTCCATCGCGTACAGCGATGATGGTGTGGCTACGAGCGCCAAGAGCTTTAAGCCCGGCGATGCCATCCGCGTGCGTATGGCAGACGGCAACGTGGCTGCAACGGTCGATACGGTCGAGTAACCCGCGTTTCATAGCGATAAACCTTTAGGAAAGGAAACAGATATGGCAGAGAAGACCCCGGTCGAGCAGCTTACGTACAAGCAGGCCTCGCAGGAGCTGGAGCTCATCATCCGCAGCCTGGAGTCGGGCGATATGGAGCTCGAGGAGTCGCTCGAGAGCTATACCCGCGGCGTCGAGCTCCTCAAGAGCCTGCGCACCCGCCTGTCCGATGCCGAGCAGAAGGTCTCGGTGCTTCTTAAGGACGTCGACGGCAACGACGTGCTCGCCGACGGCGAAGCCGCCAACACCGACGACAACCTCTCGTTCTAACCATCCTGACCAAATATAATTACCTTGGTCTGTGAGAAAGGAACCAACCATGTGTGATTGCATCTTCTGCAAAATCGCCAACCACGAGATCCCCTCGACCGTTGTCTATGAGGACGACCAGGTCATCGCGTTCGACGACCTCAACCCCCAGGCGCCGGTCCACACGCTCGTGATTCCCAAGAAGCACTACAGCGACATCGCCGACAACGTACCGGCCGAGACCATGGGCGCCATGGCTCACGCCATCCAGGAGGTCGCTAAGGCCAAGGGCCTGGAGGACGGTTTCCGCATCATCTCCAACAAGGGCGTCAACGCCGGTCAGGCCGTCATGCACTTCCACATGCACGTCCTCGGCGGCAAGAACCTGGGCGAGAACCTCATCTGAGGGCGCGTAGGCCGTCGACTTGGCTGCCTTTGGAGTAATCTATGCAGCTTTCTCAACTCGAATACCTTCAAGCGGTAGCGAACTATGGTGGCGTGCGCAAAGCAGCTCGCGCCGTTCATGTGAGTCCGCAGGCCGTTTCGTCGGCAATCAAAAAGTTGGAATCTGAGTATCAGATCGTTTTGCTCGACCGATCGGCGGGGGAGGCTGTTTTGTCTCCGGCGGGCAGAGAATTTGCGCGTCGTGCACGCGTGATCCTGGCGCAAGTCGACGATCTCAAAAAGTACGCTCAATCGGGGAACGGCGGCGTTTCGCCCGACGGCCACTTTCGTCTTTACGCCCCCTGCCTTCATGGGCGGGGGCGCCTTTTTGCCGAAAACTGGTATGACTCGTTTGAAAGCTCGCACCCTCAGATTCATCTTGATGTGTGGCATCAGCCAACGGCAACATGCTTTGAATCGCTTGTGCTTGGCATTTCGGATGCGGCCATCTCATTTGAGGAACCAAGGGACGGTGTCCTTTCTTCGAAATACTTGGGTGAAAAGGAGCTCAAGGTTCTTTCATGCCCAGCGGGTCATCAATCTGTGGGTGCTATGACCGTTCGTGAGTTACTGGGCGGCAGGCTCGCTGTTCCAATTAATTTGTCACCCTGTCTCAATGCGATTAATCAATGTCCCGAAGCTCAGCTGGTTAATTTCCGCTTTCGCGATGTCGAATACGGAAACAGGGCGCAGACTGAGTTTCTTCAAGCCGGGGGATTGATATTGAGTTTTTCTGGCTCTTCTCTCGCATCAAATGGATTGGAAGTAAGCGAGTGCTCCATCGAAGGCTCGCATGACGTAGCCTTGCCTATCTACTTTTGCTATCGGCAAAAATCCTGGACTGATCGACACCAGACGGTTTTCCTGCACCTATTGCGTCATCTTGCTTCGTGAGGCCATTCGGCCTCGTGTCGTCAAGTGAATGTTGACGCCTTGTAACACATAGCTGACAGCTTTGCCCTCATGCTTTTCCAAGATTCCGATTTAGATTGCTGGCTCTTGGAGGGCGGAGCATGAAAAACCGTACGGTTTTGTTTTATATGACGTTCGTTTTTCTGTCGAACTTCAGCACCATTTTGTATTTTCTGACGGTTTACCTTGAATTCGTCGGATTCTCGATGGTGGCGATTTCTAGCATGATGATTGCATATCAAGTGAGCAAGTTCATCCTCGAAGTTCCCACTGGCTATATTGCTGATAGGTTTGGACGAAAGACAAGCGGTCTCGTTGGCGTCGTGGGGATGCTTGGATACTACGCCGCCCTGCTTCTCGTCCGTTCCCCTCTGCTTTTAATCGGTGCGTTCGCTCTCAAAGGTTTTGCCGTTGCATGTCTGAGCGGATCCATAGAAGCGATTTACATTGACAGCGTCTCTCAGGACCAGCTCGTAAGACTTAATGTCGTTGAGCGATTTGTTTTCTATGCCTCTTATGCCATCTCCGCTTGTGTGGGCGGTTTCATTTCGTCCGTCGGCGCATACCTCATTGGTCTTTCGGCAGATATCATCGCAATGGTGCTGACGTTGGTTGCCGTTGTCTGCATTCCTGAGATGCGAAGAGGGGGCATTGCGGCGACATCTGAGCGTGGAATGAGCCCGAAGATGATCGGCGCTGCTATTGCGTGTAATGGCATTCTTCGGTCAGCGTTCATCATGGACTGTTCTCAGGCATTTGCTTTTGTCGCCCTGGAAGACTTTTTCTCACTGCTGCTTGCGGGTCGCGGAATGAATGCCGTCGCTTCGGGCGTGACCATTGCGATCCAGCTCCTTGCCTCCGCCTCCATAGGGTTTATCGTGCCCAGTGTGATTGCTCGTGTCGACAAGGGCCGTTTTGCGCGTATTTGCGGCATCATTCGCTTAGCATTGACAGCTTTGTTTTTGATTCCCCTTACTCCGGCTAATTTGCTGCCCGTGTTCTATGTGCTGCAGACGGTTGCGTACTCGTTGTTTGCCCCAATCAAATACTCAGTTTTCCAAAATGCTGCCGATTCATCGATGCGCTGTTCGCTGATTTCGGTTCAAAGTCAGATGGTGGCGGTTGGTGCCATCCTTTTCTATCTGCTCAACGCTGTGCTGAGTAGCGCTGCGGGCATTCGAGTCGTATTGCTTGTTGCGCTCGGGATTTCTTCCCTGGTGTATATCCCCGCGCTATTTCGTCTTACAAGTCAAAGGCCGTGAGTATTTGGGCATCGATAACTTATATATCAACGCAATAAACCCGAGCGCGAGGGCGTTTGGGTTTATTATTGAAGCGTATGTAACCTGGCGGCGCCACACCGCCTGTTAGTAGGGAGACACATGAACGTTCTGGTCGTCAACGCAGGATCTTCGACCCTTAAGTATCAGGTCATCGATACCAAGTCCCACAAGGTGTCCGCAAAGGGCTCCTGCGAGCGCGTCTGCTTTACCGGCGGTACCTTCACCCACGCTGCCAACGGTTCCAAGAAGGTGACCGAGAACATCGAGTTCCCCGACCACAAGGTCGCCATCGAGGTCGTCCTGAAGGATCTCGAGGCCAACGGCGTCAAGATCGAGGGCATCGGCCACCGTATCGTTCAGGGCGGTTGGTACTTCGGCGATTCCTCCCTCGTCGACGAGGACGTCCTCGCCAAGATCCGCGAGGTCGCTCCGCTCGCCCCGCTGCACAACAACCCCGAGGCCAACGTTATCGAGTACTGCCTCGAGCAGTATCCCGACCTGCCCAACGTCACGGTCTATGACACCGCTTTCCACTTCAATATGCCCGAGGTCGCCAAGACCTACGCCCTGCCCAAGGACGTCTGCGACAAGCTGCACATCCGTAAGTACGGCGCCCACGGCACCAGCTACCGCTACATCTCCAAGAAGGTTGCCGAGATGACCAACGGCGAGGCCCGCAAGGTCGTCGTGTGCCACATCGGTTCCGGTGCCTCCCTGTGCGCCATCGAGGACGGCAAGTGCATGGACACCACCATGGGCTTGACGCCGCTCGACGGTGTCATGATGGGCACCCGCTGCGGTTCCATCGACCCTGCTACCGTGTGCTACCTGCAGCGCGAAGGCGGCTACACCTTCGACGAGGTCGACGAGATGATGAACAAGAAGTCCGGCCTTTTGGCTGTGACCGGCGGCAAGACCAACGACTGCCGCAACGTTGAGGAGCTCGCCGCTGCCGGCGACCCCGAGGCTCAGCTCGCCTTCGATATGTTCGTCTACAAGATTGCCGCCAAGGCCGCCGAGATGGCCACTTCTATGTGCGGCATGGACACCCTGGTCTTTACCGCCGGCATCGGCGAGCACGCTCCCGCTGTCCGCGCTGGCGTGGCCGACCGTCTGGCCTTTATGGGCGTCAAGATGGACCATGCCCGTAACGCCCTGCGTGGCGACGGCGCTTGGTGCCTGTCTGCCAAGGATTCCAAGGTTAAGATTTTCGTTATCCCCACGGACGAGGAGTTCATGATCGCTTCCGACGTCGAGCGCATCGTCAACGGCAAGTAATTGCAAAAGGGGAGGGGCTGGACGACCGAGCGCCGTTCGGCCCCTCTTTTGTGCTCGTTGGGCGATATGCCTGATAGTTATTTATTTAATTGTGATAACTTCTTATTAACATGCGGCCGCCTTAAGGGGTCTGCGCCGACCGTATCGCACTGCAAAGGAGTCTCATGAACGTACTTGTTGTCAACGCCGGTAGCTCAAGCCTTAAATATCAGCTTTTGGATACCGATACCCGCGAGGTTTTCGCCAAGGGCAACTGCGAACGTATCGGTTCGGACATGGGCATCTTTGGCCACTCCGAGAACGGTGGCGCCAAGCAAACCGAGGAGGTCCCCTTCCCGGACCACCGTTCGGCTATCGCACGTGTGCTCGAGGAGCTCGAGAAGACCGACTTTACGATCGATGGCATTGGGCATCGTATCGTTCAGGGTGGCTGGTACTTTGACGATTCCGCGGTCGTCGACGATGAGGTCATGGCTAAGATTCTCGAGGTGGCACCGCTTGCCCCGCTGCACAACTACGGCGAGGCAGCGGCAATCGAGTATTGTCGCGAGAAGTATCCGGAGCTGCCCAACGTGGCCGTCTTCGACACCTCGTTCCACATGACTATGCCCGAGGTCGCCTACACCTACGCCCTGCCCAAGGACGTGTGTGACAAGTACCACGTGCGCAAGTACGGCGCCCACGGTACGAGCCACCGCTACGAGTGGATGATGGCCAAGGAGATCCTGGGTTCGCGCTGCCACCGTCTGCTTTCGTGTCATCTGGGCAACGGCGCTTCGCTCGCCGCCATTGAGGACGGTGTATGCCGCGATACCACGATGGGCCTCACGCCGCTCGACGGCCTGATGATGGGTACCCGTTGTGGTTCCATTGACCCGGCTACCGTGTGCTACCTGCAGCGCGAGGGCGGCTACAGCTACCAGGAAGTCGATGACATGATGAACAAGCAGTCTGGTCTGCTTGCCATCTCGGGCATCTCCAACGACGCCCGCGACATCCGAACGCGCGCCTCCGAGGGCGACGAGCGCTGCCTGCTCGCCTTCGATATGTTCGCCTACAAGGCCATGCAGCAGGCCGGTTCCATGATCGCCTCCATGGCGGGCGTGGATACCATCACCTTTACCGCCGGCATCGGCGAGAACGACTGGTCGATCCGCAAGGCCTTCTGCGACTGCTTTGAGTGGCTGGGCGTGCGTATCGACAACAACAAGAACCGCGAGGCCGTGGGCAACGGCCCGCAGGTCATCAGCGCCGCCGGCTCTTCCGTCACGGTCATGGTCATCCCCACCGACGAGGAATACATGATCGCCCACGACGTCGAGCGTCTGACCAAGAACAACTAACATATTCGTCTGTAATTGACAAAAAGGCCTCCAGAGCAACAGCTCCGGAGGCCTTTCTACTAGCAGGCGGAAATTCCAGTCCCAAAGTGATCGTCACCAGCAACGCCTGCGCTCCCAGCAACGGCATCCAATCATTCAGATCTTCAGCCCCATCTCGTAGCCAAGCCGCCGTCCACTCCAGATACCCTGACTGCCACGTGGCGGCAGGGGCCCTACAGGGTAAAGCTCTGAAAACTTTCCGCAGGACGGAGGAAGCCCCCGCCGCACGTAGTGCGCAGCGGGGGCTTCCGACATGTCCGAGGACGTTTTCAGAGGTTTACCCTGTAGGGCCCCGAGGGGATATGTCCGCTACTCAGCCATCTGAGCCTGGACGGCGGTGATGGCCACGACACCCACGATGTCGTCGGCAGAGCAGCCGCGCGACAGGTCGTTGACCGGCTTGGCGATGCCCTGCAGGATGGGGCCGTAGGCGTCAGCGCCAGCGAAGCGCTGGACCAGCTTGTAGCCGATGTTGCCGGCCTCGAGGTCGGGGAACACGAGCACGTTGGCCTTGCCGGCGACGGAGGAGCCGGGAGCCTTGAGCTGGGCGACGGTGGGGACGATAGCGGCGTCGAGCTGCAGGTCGCCGTCGATGGCGAGCTCGGGAGCCTTCTCCTTGCAGAACTTCACGGCCTCCTGGACCTTCTTGGCGACCTCGCCGCCGGCGGAGCCCATGGTGGAGTAGGAGAGCATGGCCACGTGCGGCTCAACGTTGCCCATGAAGGTGGACCAGGAGTGAGCAGCTGTCTCTTATACACATCTCCGAGCCC
>CABSMN010000009.1 GCA_902478765.1 uncultured Collinsella sp. | reverse complement strand
GCTACCCCAATCGATATCCTTCTTCTCGACAGTCATATGTCGCTCCTTACATACAAAGTTGCAAACTCGCGAACCCGCACGCAAGGACCGAGGCCGACCGCGTCGCAACGTCGCACGCCCGGAGCGTAGAGCCGGACGGGACACGCGGACGGCATCGAAGCCGATGGCACGTCGATTCGCATGCAGGAGATTGTACTCCCCGCACGCGTCGGATAAAACGCTTTTCTTTAACTAAGTAAAGTATTTTCATTTGACCGAAGCAAAAAGGCCCGCCACCGTAAAGGGTGACGGGCCTCAACGGCACTGTTTGCGCGCTGGCTCGAGCTACGCGTTCTTTTTGCCCAGCTTAGCCTTAACCAGACCGACCACGGTCGGGATGATCGACACGGCAACGATGCCGATAATCAGCAGCTCAAAGTGCTCCTGCACAAAGGGGATGCCGCCAAAGAAGTAGCCCAGCAGCGTAAAGACCGTCGACCAGGTAATGCCGCCCAGCACGTTAAAGATGACAAAGTTGCGCCAGTGCATGCCGCCCATGCCGGCGATGAAAGGCACAAAGGTGCGGATAAACGGGAAGAAGCGACCCAGGAAGATGGCCAGGTGGCCCCACTTGTCCAGGAAGTCCTCGGACTTTTTGATGCGCTCGGGCGTCATGGCCTTGACCTTGCCCGAGGCGATGATCTTTTTGCCAAAGAAGTGACCGATCATAAAGTTGCACTGATCGCCCAGGATGGCTGCGGCCCATGCGGTGGCCAGAAGCGCCACGATGTTAAAGCCGCCGTTATGGGCAAAGAAGCCCGAGGCAAACAGCAGCGAGTCGCCGGGAAGGAACGGGAAGAACACCACACCCGTCTCGATAAAGATGATTAGGAACACGCAGCCATAGGCCATAAGCGGGCCGGCGGCGATCCAGCTGGCGATCGCGGTGCGCGGGTCCTTAAGCAGCTCGGCGATAAAATTGATGAAACCCATGAAGTAAAACCTCTCAGTTGTGGGCGCGGACACGTCCAAGTTGACCAGTATACGGTTGCGATGCGAGCGCGGGCCAAACCCCTCAAAAGTCTTACTTCATTACCAGCAAGTTTGCATAACTGACACTTGTCGCCCAAAGCAAAGCAAGATCGCCCTTCCTAATCCCTAGCGAATCGCTATACTTTATTGAATCGCATTGTCACGGCGCTAAGGGAGGGCGGCCGGTGAGCTTTATCAACACCATTCGAGAGGACATCAAGACCGTCCAGGCGCAAGACCCCGCTGCGCAAAACGGTCTGGTCATCTTCCTTTCCTACCCCGGCTTGCACGCCAAGTGGAACCACGTGCCCGAGCACTGGCTGTGGGAACACGGCCATCGATCGCTTGCCCGTGTGCTCTCGCAAATCACCCGCCACATCACCGGCGTCGAGATTCATCCCGCCGCGCAGATCGGCAAGCACTTCTTTATCGACCACGCCATGGGCGTCGTTATTGGCGAGACTGCCATCGTGGGCGACAACTGTGTGCTCTACCAGGGCGTCACGCTCGGCGGCACCGGCAACGAGACCGGCAAGCGCCACCCCACCCTGGGCAACAATGTCACGGTGGGCACGGGCGCCAAGGTGCTTGGCAACATCCACATCGGCAACAACGTCAAAATCGGCGGCAACTCGGTCGTCGTCAAGGACGTGCCCGACAACTGCACCGTCGTGGGCGTGCCCGGGCGCATCATCAAGCGCAACGGCTGCCGCGTGTTCGAGGAGAGCTTCGACGCCAAGCAGCATCGCGAGTACATGCCCGACGATGCCGCCGAGCAGAGCGCCCTCAACCGTCAGGGCATCACCGAAAACGCCCGTCGCGTCAAGGAACTCGAGCAAGAGGTGGCCGAGCTCAAAGCCCTCGTCGCCAAGCTCGTGGACGAGCGCTAGAAGCGGACGGCCACCGACATCATTGACGCCATCACAAAAGGCGCGCCAGGGAATCCGCCCCCGGCGCGCCTTCTTTTCGATGTGGCATGCGGGACTGCCCCTTTGTCACCTTATGCGAACTGGCTTAGGTAGAGGTCGGCGTAAGCGCCCTCGGCAGCCAGCAGCTCCTTGTGCGTACCCTGCTCGATGATATTGCCGTGGTCCATGACCAGGATGAGATCGGCATCGACGATCGTCGACAGACGGTGCGCGATCACAAAGCTCGTGCGCCCGCGCATGAGCGCGTCCATGGCGCGGCCGATGGCGAGCTCGGTGCGCGTGTCCACACTCGACGTCGCCTCGTCCAGGATGAGGATCGCCGGGTTGTTGAGCAGCACGCGCGCGATGGTCAGCAGCTGACGTTGGCCCTGGCTGATGCTCTCGGCATCGTTAGCCACACGCGTGTCGTAGCCCTGCGGCATAGTACGCACAAAGAAGTCGACCTGAGCGGCACGTGCGGCCGCGACAATCTCCTCGCGCGTCGCCTCGGGACAGCCATAGGCGATGTTCTCGGCAATGGTGCCATCGAACAGCCAGGCGTCCTGCAACACCATGCCAAACTGCTGGCGCAGCTCGCCGCGGTCCATGCGGCTCGTGTCCACACCGTCGAGGGTAATGCGGCCACCGTCGATCTCGTAGAAGCGCATGAGCAGATTGATGAGCGTGGTCTTACCCGCACCCGTGGTTCCCACCACTGCGATCTTCTGACCCGGCTCGGCGGTAAACGACACGTCGCGCATAAGCGGCTTGTCGGGCGAATATCCAAAGCGCACGTGCTCAAAAGCGACACGGCCCTCCACCTTGCCCGGCAGCTTGGCGGCGGCCGCCGGCAACGGATCGGCTTCCATCTCGGACTCGTCGAGCAGGTCGAACACGCGCTCGGCGCTCGCCAGCGCGCTCTGCAGCGAGTTAAAGGTAAACGACAGCTGCGTCATGGGCTCGGACGCCTCGTAGATAAACTGGAAGAACGCCTGGAACACGCCGACGGTCATGTGACCGGCAACCAGCATGCTGCAGCCCACCAGCGCAATCACGATCTGCGCCAAACGGCCGATAAAGCGTACCGCGGGACCAACGGCGTTAATCATAAAGTCGGCCTTGGTGCTCACGCGCGCCAGCTCCCTCGAAGCCTCGTGCACCTCGGCAGAGCTCTGGCGCTCGCGGTTAAACGCACGGATCACCAGACGGCCCGAGTAGCCTTCCTCGACCGCGCTCGTAATCTTGGACACCCACTCCTGGCGCTCGCCCGTCACATCGTGCGTGCGGCGCGAAACGACCTTCGTCACCAGCAACGAAAGTGCCGTAAAGAACAAAAATACAAGCGTGAGCGGCACACTAAACACGAACATCACGCTCACGGCGCCCACCACGGTACCGATCGACACCAGAAGCTGCAGCAAGCCGCGCTGCATGCTCTCGGACATCTTGTCCAAGTCGTTGGTCGCACGGCTGACGACCTCGCCGGGACGATGCGCATCAAAGTAGGCAAGCGGCAGACGGTTGAGCTTTTGCGCGATGCGGTTGCGTAGGCGCAGGTTGAGGCGCTCGGCAACGCTCGACATCAAAAAGCTCTGGAGTGCGTAGAACGAGGCGGCGGCGGTCCAGATCATAAAGTAGATGAAAATGGTCCTGCCGCAGTTCTCCCAGGTAATGCTGAAGGTAGCGTTGTTGGCAAACGCCAGCTTCATGTGCCCCCACAGCTCATCGATCACGCGGGCGCTGTAAGCCGGCGCCGCGGTGTTAAAGATGACATAGAACACGATGCTCGCGAACACGATATAGAAGCGCCAATGGTCGCCGGCGGCTTCGCTCCACAGGCGGCGCACCGTCGCCCAGGTGTCGCGGGGCGTCTCGTCCTCGTCCTCGTCGTCAACGTCGCGCATGCGCTCCGCCTCGGCGCGGGCGCGCTCGTCCTCGGCGCGCTCGTTTTCCTCGTAGAGTGCCTGGCGGCGAGCCTCGCGCTCGGCCGCGGCCTTGGCAACGTCATCCAGCCCGGTCGACGCGGCAGCCTGCTCGACCGCTTCGACCGCGTCCACAACGACGGCATCGATAGCGTCGCTGCGCTTCTTGAGCTCCCCGGTCATGCTACTCACCTCCCTTCATCTGCGATTCCGCGATAGCGCGGTACACCTCGCAGGTTTCCATGAGCTCGTCATGCGTGCCTAGGCCCACGATCTCGCCGTCTTTGAGCACCACGATCTGATCGGCATGCAAAATAGTCGAGATGCGTTGGGCGATGATGAGCACCGCAGCATCGCGCGTCTCGTCCTGCAGCGCATGGCGCAGTGCCGCATCGGTCTTAAAGTCCAGGGCCGAAAAACTGTCGTCGAAGATATATAGATCGGCGCGCTTCATGAGTGCGCGGGCGATCGCCAGGCGCTGGCGCTGACCGCCCGAAAAGTTCGTGCCGCCCTGGGATACCGGAGTATCGAGCCCCTGGGGCTGGTCGAGCACAAAGGTGCTCTGGGCAACCTCCAGCGCATGGAGCATGTCAGCCTCGGTCGCGCCCTCGTTGCCAAAGCGCAGGTTGCTCGCCACCGTACCCGAGAACAGCCACGCCTTCTGCGGCACATAGGCAATACGCCCGCGGATGTCGTCTTGCGAAAGGTCGCGCAGGTCAACGCCGTTCAGACGAATGGCGCCCTTCGTGGCATCATGGAAACGCAACAAGAGCTTGGCCACCGTCGACTTGCCCGAACCCGTCGAGCCTACAATCGCCGTGGTCTGGCCACGGCGACAGGCAAAGCTCAGGTTGCACAGGGTGTCCTCGTCGGCATCGTCAAAACGGAACGACATGTGGTCGAACACGGCCACCACGTCGGCCCCATCTGCGGACTCAGGCGCCCCGTCGCCCAGCGTAGCCTTGCCGTCCACAATGCTCGGCTCGATTTCGAGCACCTGTTGCGCGCGGTTGAGACACGCCGCGGCGCGCGGAAGCGTCAGAATCACCATCTGCGCCATCATCACAAAGAACAGGATCAGGATCGCATACTCCAACACGGCCGAGATGCTGCCGATCTGCATGGCATGGACACCCACGCGGTTGCCGCCCACCC
Source organism: uncultured Collinsella sp. (assembly GCA_902478765.1). GTDB lineage: Bacteria > Actinomycetota > Coriobacteriia > Coriobacteriales > Coriobacteriaceae > Collinsella. The sequence continues at coordinate 8,661 of CABSMN010000009.1, read as the reverse complement.
ACAGCACCGCCACCTCGGCGATGTTCATCAAAAAGAAGCTGGAGCTGTCGAGACCCACAAACAGGTGGTTGACCTTGATGGCATTGGCCGCGTAATCGCTAAACACCTCGTCCAGGCGCTGCTCCTCGTGGCGCTCCTTGTTAAATGCGCGGATGACGCGCACGCCCACGATGTTCTCGCGCAGCACCACGTTCATGCGGTCGATAAAGCTTTGCAGACGCATAAAAATCGGCGCGGCGTTAGCCACCGTAAAGACCGCCGCCACCAGCACGATCGCAACCACCACGCCCAGCAGCGTGCCCATGGCGGGATCGATGAACCAAGCAAAAATGATGCCTGCCACGGCCAAGAACGGCACCGGCAGCACCAGCTGAATCGTCTGAAGGACAGCTTGCTGAATCACGTTGATGTCGTTGAGCGAGCGCGTGATCATCGAACCCGTGCCAAAGCGCTCAAAGTCGCTGGCGGACAGCTCGAGCGACTTGTCGTACACGGCATTGCGGATATCGCAGGCCACGTTGGCGGCCAGGCGCGCCGAAAGATAGCAGCCCAACACCGTGCCGCCGCTGGCCATGCCGGTCGCGATAAGCATGTACAGGCCGTTGCGTAAAATATAGTCGACATCGCCCGTGGTAATACCGGTGTTGACCATGTTCGCCAGCATCGTGGGAACCAACAGCGTACCGACGTTATCTATCAGCACCGCAAACAGCGTCACCGCAATCAGACCGCGGTACGGCCTCATAAACCTCATTAAGAGTCGCATGTGTCCCCCTCGCCCTTATCGTCAGCCTCGTTCTCGGCGGCCACTTGCCGTTTAAATGCCTCGCACTCTTCGTTCAGAACATGGGAGAATTTACCGACCAGGCGCATGATCTCGCGCTGTTCCCACGGCTCGAGCGCCTCGAATGCCTGTTGCTCGGCTTTTTGCGCCGGCAACGCGTAGCGCTTGGCAAACTGCACGCCTTCTTCGGTCAGTCGCACAACCTTGTTCTTACGACTGCCCTCGGCAAACTCCAACGTCGCAAGCCCTCGCGCCCTAAGCGTCTTGATCGCCGAATTGATGGTCTGTTTGCTGTAGAACCATTCACTCGTCAGCCGACTCACGGCAACGCTTCCGCCCGCTGCACTCGTGTCGACGAGCATCCAGTAGGCGCAGTCCGAAAGACCGCAGGCGCGCGCGAACTCCGAATAGATACGGTCAAGCCCGTTGAGCATCCGGTCGAAATCGACCGGGCTAACTGTACTATTCATCTCTCCCGCCATTCGATAGTCCGAGTTTTGACCAATTCATATCTCTACATTAGTCCGAGTTTTGACTATCGTCAATAAGCTCGTTGTCTATGGTCGGCTCTACATAAGCATATCGACAAAAAAGACCGCCGGCGCGGGGGCGGCGCCGGCGGTTGCGAGAGAATATCGAGTGTTGGCTGTTAAGCAGCGACGGCCTCGTAGACCGTGGCGCCCGAGAAGCTGTCGTGCAGGCTCTTGCCGCAGATCCACGGCAGTTCGACGACCTCGCAAACCGTGTTGACCAGCTCGGAGCAGTCAGTAAAGTGGCCCTTATCGTTGAGGGCCTCGCAATCCTGAACACGCCAATAGCCATCGGTGTGCGTGATGTAGTACTCGTGATCGTTAATCGACACGAAAGCGCGCGTCTTGGAACGCAGCAGCTTCAGAAATCCTTCGAAGTCGGTCTCGACGACATCTCCAGCCTGGAACATGATGTTACCTCCTGGCCCGGCGCCACCATGGCGCGTTGATAAACGTTGGTGCTCCTTTAGTAAAACCTTTATCAGAGCTTATGCGCGCATCATTTAGGCAAGTGGTAAAAAACCGCAGGGTAGACGGGATAAAACGTTTAACCATCCCACCGGTTTGTCACATTCTGGCTGAAGTTTTATGCAAACCAACTTTTCCACTTGGTAGCTTGCATTGTTTGGGGCCGACTGCGCGATTACGGTTTTGGTTCGGCGGGTAAGAACGAGGCATCGAAACCAACGTCAGGAGGACACATGGAGACTATCGAAGCGCTCATCCACCGCCGCAGCTGCCGCAAATACAGCGATCGCCCCGTCGAGGCCGAGAAGCTCGCACGCATTATCGAAGCCGGCCAGTACGCGCCGAGCGGCATGGGACGCCAGCCGGTCACGTTCGTCGCCGTCACCGACCCCGCAACCGTCGAGCGTCTCTCGCAGCTCAACGCCCAAGTTATGGGCAGCGAGGGAGATCCCTTCTACGGTGCCAAGACCGTTGTGGTGGTGCTCGTCGACCGCAGCGTGCCCACGCACCTGGAAGACGGCTCGCTCGCCATGGGCAACCTGCTCAACGCAGCCTATGCGCTGGGCATCGATTCGTGTTGGATCCACCGCGCGCACGAGGTCTTTGACTCACCCGAGGGACTGGAACTGCTGACCAAGTGGGGTCTGCCCGCCGACGGAAGCCTGCGCGGTGTGGGCAACTGCATCCTGGGCTACGCCGAGGACGCACTCCCCGAGGCCAAGCCTCGCCGCGACAACGTGGTGTACGTCGGGTAGCCAAGGAGTGTCCCAAACTGCCGGCAGAAAAGGACTGTCCCTTTCTGCCGGCACATATTTCTCCGCAACTTATATAGACGTCGAGGTTCCCGCGCCCTCGTTCGTTTGAGTCGTTTCGGCGCCGTCACCCTGTTCGTCCTCGTCCTTTTGGGCATCGGCGATCGTTGCGGCAGCGGCAACAATACCGCGCTGAGGCGCCACGCCCGTCTGTGCCTGAGCGCCCTCGACAAGCTCCGTGCCGGCATGCGCGAGCTCAGCAGACTTGAACATCGCACTCAGGTCGACCCCGCCGCCGGCGTAACCGAGTGCGGCAAGTGCGATCACAATCGCCGCAACAACAACTGCAATCGGAACATAGCGATGCCACCCAGCGGGATTGAGCCCACTTCGGCGAGCAGCGCCACGGCTAATGTAGCCAAGCGTTCCGTCGTGCTTGAGCTTAGAGCCCACCACGCGCTTGCGCCCCCACAGCGTCGACTCGGCCTGCATGGCCAAGCGAGCGCTTGCCGAAGGATAGCCGTATTTGGTGCGTTTGAACGAACCGTCGAACCCCGACGCGTGCTTGCCCCACGTCCGGGACGTCGTGCGGCGGTTAACTGGAGCCGCGCTCCGTCTATTCCGGTTTGGTTTTGAAGTCTCCGCCATACGCCCCCGCACGCCGTAACACAATCGAAACATTACTGCTTTGGACTGTAGCACACGCGCCGCACGCGGTCACGGGCGCCTCGCTCAGCGGTCGTCGTCCTTCAACAAGCGCCACAGGGTCGTGCGGCTTATTCCCAGCACTTCGGCGGCGCGGGTCCGGTTGCCCTGAAGGTAGCCCACGACCAGCCGCGCGATGTCGCGTTCGGTATCGGCCAGTGGTCGCAGGATATACAGGTCGCTGTCGAGCGTCGGAACGCCAAAGGTTGCGGTTTTGATGACGTCCTCCTGGGCGAGCACCTCCTCCGCCACCGCGCGCTCCGCCATACCCGATCCTACTAATATATAGAGTCGTTCCGAGACCTCTCGAAGCTGCAGATAGTTGCGTGGCCAGCAATAGCCGTTGAGCGTCGAGGCAGCCTCCTCGGACATACTCGGAGCGGCAGTTCCAAAGACGTCTGACAGATATGACAAATACTGCGCAACCTTTTTCGATGCGCCACCCTGCTCGGCAATCGCAGGCGCCACACTTACTGCACACGCCAAGCGCTCGGTTACAAAAGCGGCCTGATCGCTTTCGCCACCGCCCGGCATATCGTTTGCCGTCAGAACCACATGGCAACGCGCGGCCAGCGCCGTGTCGGTCATCGTAGAGACAAGCTCGCGCAGACGCTGCGGCGAAAGTGCATGCCAGCCGCCAATACAAAGGGTCAGCCCTGCCTGGAACAGCGGCGATTCCGAGCTTTTGAGCAGATGGCGCCAGCCGCGATCTGTGAGCTCGTCAAGTGCCACGGACACAAAGGGTTCGTCAGCATAAGGCCCATCCAGATAGAGGCGTTTTGCAATCTCCGCCTGGCCAGCACCCAGCTCGCCCTCCAACATGAGGGGCACGCCGCGGGCATAGCTTTCGCAGACGGGGCCAGCGACCGCGGCGGCACCCTCGACAATGCCGTACGCGCTTGCCTCGTAGCGCGCCTCGACCTCATCTGCGTTAAGCCACTCAATACCCGCGTGTGCCGCCGCACCGTGCACCTCGCGGACCACGACCACCCAAAGCGCGCCGTATTCCTTGGCGACCGGACGCACCGTGAGGCTCAAGCGCCCTCCCGCATGCCCCATCACCAGGCGCGCGCCGTTGCCCACGCGCCCCAGGCGCTCGGCGACAAATGCCGCGACATCTTGCTCGAGCGCGACATCGTCCATGGTCGAAATCGCCACGTGTCCATGCCCATCGATTGCCAACGCCGAGGCCCCGGCAGCAGCCAAGGCCTCGATCAAGATTTGTAGCTTGGCGTCACTGTTCATATTGTGCCCCGTCCCCGGAGCCACGCCGCCACCGACGGCCGCGCGGGCGAGTGTTTCAAAATTGAACGATATTGCTCACCAAACACTATAGGGCAGAAGACGCCGTCCTGCGAGTATATGAGTTGCCCCGCATCGCCATCCTGGCGGGGCGATAAGAGCTCTTCGGGACCTATAAACCTGCGGACAAGCCATACCCGCAAGAGCTCCTATCGCTCCACCGTAAGGATGCGCTCGCCAGCACGCAGCACGCAAATAAACTACTTCTCTACCAGATTCCCAGCACGTGCTGCATTCCCAAACTCATGCACGCAATGCCAATCCAGCAGCAAAAGCCCAGGGCGATGGGCTTGCCGCCCTTTTTGACCAGCTCGACGATATCGGTATTAAAACCAATAGCCGCCATGGCCATCACGATAAAGAACTTCGACAGCTCCTTGATGGGCGCCGTAATGGATGTAGGAAGCTGAAGCACCGTGGTGATTACGCTCGCCAGCACAAAGAACAGCACGAACATGGGAAACGCGCGTTTAAGCGAGAACGTGCTTTTGGCGTCGCCGCCGGCCTTGCGCGCCAGATGCATCTGCCAGCATGCGAGAACCAACGTAATGGGAATAATGGCCAGCGTCCTGGTGAGCTTGACCACCGTGGCGCTTTCGAGCACATTGGCGCCGGGATGCATACTGTCCCAGGCGCTCGCCGCAGCCGTTACCGACGAGGTGTCGTTGATGGCGGTGCCGGCAAACAGGCCAAAGCCCTCGTTGGTCAGCCCGAGCATGCCGCCGAGCGTCGGAAACACGAGCGCCGCGATAACGTTAAACAGGAAGATGACCGAAATAGCCTGGGCAATCTCGCGATCGTCGGCGTCGATGACGGGTGCGGTCGCGGCGATGGCAGAACCGCCGCAAATCGACGAACCCACACCCACAAGCGTCGCGATCTTGCCCGGCACGTTCATAACGCGGCAGAGCACGAAGGCGATGACAAGCGAGGTCGAGATCGTCGCCACGATAATCGGCAGCGACTGAGCGCCTTTGGACAGAATCTGCGAGAGGTTCATGCCAAAGCCAAGCAAGATTACCGCGTACTGCAAGACTTTTTTAGACGTATAGGTGACACCGGCGGCGAGCTGTTCGCGACGATTCTTGGGAAAGACGAGCGCCAGGACCATGCCAAAGAGGATGGCAAACACCGGCCCGCCGACCACCTCAACCTGTTTGCCGAGCAACGTCGCGGGGATGGCGACGATCAGGCAGAACAAGACGCCCTTCCAGCGCTCGCGTACGATATTCGCCAGTTGCATATGGGATTCCTTCTTTCTATTTCACGTTTGCGACGGCTTATGATACGGCAATATTGAGCACAGCCCTGCGCAAACACAGGCTAAGATGCCGCAATAGTTCTCGGACGACAGCCGAATTACCCACCGCGGAGAGCTGATTCGCGGCATAATTAACAACTGACATATGAGTTTGATAGAACAGTTGCGAGGCGCTATGGAAGAATCGATGCACGTCGGCGAGCAGGAAACGAGCCTACAGGACCAGTCCTACCACACCATTCGACGCAAAATCGTCTACCTGGACTACAAGCCGGGCGAAAAGCTGGGCGTCAAGCAGCTTTGCGATGACCTGGACATGGGTCGCACGCCCGTGCGCGAGGCTTTGGTTCGCTTGGCGCAGGAAGGCCTGGTGCGCACCGTGCCCCAGAGCGGCACCTACGTCTCGCCCATCAACCTCACCCTTGCCGAGAGTGCCTGTTACATCCGCGAGCATCTGGAAAAGCAGGTGATTGTGGAGTGCTGTGCGCGCGCCACGTCGGCCGGCATCGAGCAGCTCGACCGCGCCATCGTGCTGCAGGAAAAGGCCATGGCCGAGGAGGATCGCATCGGCTTCTTTTTGAGCGACAACCTCATGCATCACATGATTTTTAGCATCGCATGTCGCAGCACCGTGTGGTCGTGGCTCGAAGAGACCAATGCCGACCTGGAGCGCTTCCGCTGGCTGCGCGCCGCCACGCAGGTTCTCGACAATCAGGACATCGTGAACGAGCACAAGCAGATTCGCCGCGCTATCGCCGGTCGCGACCCCATCGAAGCGAGCTTTTTGGTCAGCAAGCACCTGCACATGATGTTCCGCAATCAAACCGAGGTTCTGGACCAGTTCCCCGAGTACTTCGAGACCAGCAAGCTCCGCTAACCTGCCAAAAAGGGACAGGTTTATTTTGGCAGGTTTTATCCGAGCAAATGCAACAAGGCCCGGCTCCGTCTTGATGCGGAGCCGGGCCTTAGTCGCTAGAACGGCGGAACCAACTATTCCACGGTCACGCTCTTAGCGAGGTTGCGGGGCTGATCGACGTCGCAGCCGCGCAGGATGGCAACCTCGCGGGCGAGCAGCTGCAGCGGGACGCTCGCCGTGATGGGGCTGAACACGTCGCGGACTGCTGGCACGCGGATAATGCAGTCGGCGATCTTGTTGATCTCCTCGTCGCCCTCGGTGGCAACGACGATGACCTTGGCGCCGCGCGCCTTGCACTCCATGAGGTTCGACACGGTCTTGTCGTAGGTGGCACTCTTGGTGGCCACGGCGATGACAGGGAAGCCCGGGTCGATCAGCGCGATGGGGCCGTGCTTCATCTCACCGGCGGCGTAGGCCTCGGCGTGCAGGTAGCTGACCTCTTTGAGCTTGAGCGCGCCCTCGTAGGAAATAGCGGCACCCATGCCACGGCCCACGAACAGCGCCGACTGCGCGTCCTTGCACAGCAGGGCGGCCTCATGCACGGCCTCGGTTTGGGTATCCAAAATCCACTGGATCTGCTCGGCCGTATCGGAAAGCTCGCGGAACAGCATGCGCGCCTGCTTGGTGGTCAAGCGGTACTTGACCTGCGCCAGCAGCAGAGCCAAAAGCGTAAGGCTCACGACCTGGCCGATGAAGCTCTTGGTCGAGGCGACCGCGATCTCCTTGTTGGCCTTGGTGTAGATGACGCCGTCGCTCTCACGCGCCACGGGGCTGCCCACCACGTTGGTGATGCCGAAGACCTTGGCGCCCTTGATGCGCGCATCGCGAATGGCGGCAAGGGTATCGGCCGTCTCGCCCGACTGGGACACGGCAACGACAAGCGTCGTCGGCGTAATGATGGGGTTGCGATAACGGAACTCGCTGGCCGCCTCCACCTCGGTGGGGATGCGAGCCCAGCCCTCAATGAGATTCTTGGCAATGAGGCCAGCGTGATAGCTGGTGCCGCAAGCGATCACGTAGACGCGGTCGATGTCGTTGAGCTCCTCGAGCGAAAGGCCCAGCTCGTCGATGTCGAGCTCGCCGGCCGGCGTCATGCGGCCCACCAGCGTGTCGCGCACGACGCGCGGCTGCTCGTGGATCTCCTTGAGCATAAAGTCGGGATAACCGCCCTTTTCTGCCATGTCCAGGTCCCAGTCGATGTGGGTGACCTTGGGCTCGATAACGTTGCCGGCCTCGTCGGTGTACTCGACGCCTGCGGGCGTAAGCTTGGCAAACTGACCGTCCTCGAGCACCACGACATCGCGGGTGGCGTCGATGAGCGCGATGACGTCGGAGGCGACATAGGCGCCGGTCTCGCCCGCGCCGACCACGATCGGGGAATCCTTGCGGGCCACGGCGATCACGCCGGGCTCGTCAGCGCACACGACGGCCAGACCATAGGCACCGACCACGTGGGCGCAAGCCTCGCGCACGGAGGCCATCAGGTCGTGCGTCTCGGCATAAGCCTCTTCGATCAGATGCGCGAAGACCTCGGTATCGGTCTCGCTCTTAAAGTGGTGGCCGCGGCCCTCCAGCTCTTCGCGCAGCTCGGCGAAGTTCTCGATGATGCCGTTGTGGACGATGGCGATACGACCGTCGCAGCTGGTGTGGGGGTGAGCGTTAACGACGGAGGGCTTGCCGTGGGTGGCCCAACGGGTGTGGCCGATACCGCAGGTAGCGTCGCTGTCGATGTTGGAAAGCTCGCTCTCCAAGCCCGCGACCTTGCCCACGCGGCGGATGACGTCGAGGTGCGCCGCGGCGCCCTCGCCCACCTCGAGCGCGACGCCCGAGGAGTCATAGCCGCGATACTCCATACGCTTGAGGCCTGTGACCAGGATGTTCTTTGCAATATCAGAGCCGGTGTAGCCGACAATTCCGCACATAGGATAAATCCCTTCGTTCGC